>JBFLXS010000006.1 GCA_040755795.1 bacterium
TTTTGGCACTACAAACCGATTTTGACGAATCCAAAATGTGCAAGTTGCTGATATAACAGGACTTATATTTTTAGAGACAGTGAAAAATATCCTGAATTAGCGATTTTTTCATGAAGTTGGGTTAAGTCAGATTCAGAATAACTTCTCTTTCTTAGTTCACTCCGGATGTGCATTCGAGTTACGGAGCCTTCTTCACGAACGAGCATTGGAACAGTAAAGAGGTCTTTCAAAGTAACTATTTTTTTTGAGCTCCACGGATGAGATGGTGAGACAATGAGAATGAGCCTATCTGAGGTAAACTTTTCAATAAGTAAGTCTTTATAATTTACTTCTGCGCCAACTATGCCCAGGTCTAATTCATGAGCGACCATCTGTTTGGTTATTTCAGAGGTATCCATAATGCGTAAAGCAATTTCAACAGCAGGATATTTTTGTTTAAATGAACCAAGCAAGTGTGGCATTAGACCTTCTCCAATGGTCACACCAGCACCAATGATAATTTTGCCTCTAAGTTTCGGTCCACAGGATTCACTTAATTCATCTTTAATCTGGTCTATACGGCTTAAGATTCCTTTAGCACTATGATATAGAATTTGTCCAGCGGAGGTAGGTAATATTTTACGGTCCAGTCTATCAAGCAATTTGGTGTGCAATTCATTTTCTAATGATTTAACCTGCAAACTTACGGCTGGTTGTGATAGATTGACTATAGTTCCCGCTTTAGAAAAGCTTCCCTGTTCAATTACGGCACAAAATGTCTTAAGTTCTCGTAATTCCATTTATCTTTGATTTTATATTAAATATGAGCATTTGTCAATAAAAATCTAACTGTGATGCAAGGGGCGAGAGAGCAGAGGGTAGAGATAGATGTCCCCCGCTGGCGGGGGATTAAGGAGGTGGAAGTTAGAGGGAGAAAAGCCCTTCAGCCTTCAGCCTGATTACAGACACGGATACCGGAGACGCCTCACGGATTTTTTCGTATTTCATCTGTGTCCATCTGTGGCTGAATAGTTACGATTTGGTTTATAATTTCTTCATCCCCTTCCGGGGCACCCACTTGTGGATCGTTCGTGGTTTTAAAAGATGTGAGTAAGGTTAATCTACCTGCACAGGTCGAAAAAATTTTACATTCCTAACTATTTGATGTATTTAGAGTTAGCAAGATAAATAAAAAAATTTAAAAAATTTTCCTTGACAAAAAATAAAAAATATGATACATATTATTTTGCATTTTGCAATAGAAAAAGTAAGGAGAAAGAATTATGAGAAGGAGAAAAAGTAACACTCATAGTTTATTAACCGAAAACGTTACTTACATAAGTCTAATACATACATACATAATAACGTCACTTTTAAACGCAGGAGATAATGGTTTTTATAATTATAATCAGCAGGTGATATTTAGCCTGCTTTTTTTGTGCCCTTTTGACAGGAAATCGAATATTCAATCCTAAAATTGGGTTATAAGAGGGAGAAAATTGAAAACATTAGGTCAACATTTACTTGTTGAGTTGTTTGAGTGTAATAGGAAAATTCTCGATGATGAAAAGATGATGGAAGAGATTTTAATCCAATCAGCAATTATTGGGGGTGCTACTGTAATGAAACATTTATCCCATAAGTATTCTCCACAAGGGGTAAGTGCTATCGTAATAATTGCTGAATCACATCTATCAATTCATACCTGGCCAGAATATGGATATGCGGGATGTGATATCTTTGCGTGTGCTAATAGCCTTAAGATGGAGAAAGCACTCGATTATATTGTAAGTCAAGTAGAACCAACAAATTTTACACTACTTGAAATAAAAAGAGGAAATATTAAATAAAAGGGAAAAACTTATTTTAAGGTACATTATCCTATATCTCAATGTATTTAACCAGTCAGAATATAATAATAGTAGAGAGAGAAAATGATATATGGGATGGGAATAGATATTGTGGGAATAAAAAGAATAGAAGATGTAATTAACAGGAATAAAGAAAGATTTTTGAAGAAGATATTTACAGATGGGGAGATTAATTATTGTAACTCTCAGAAATTGAAATATCACCATTATGCCGGGAGAATTGCTGTTAAAGAGGCGATGATTAAAGCCCTGGGAAGACGATATGGAATAGATTGGAGAGAGATGGAAGTTAAGAATGGTAAATTTGGTCAACCAAAATTAAATTTATATGGGAAAGCAATAGAAATAATTAAGAAATTGAATATTGTTAGTATTGAGGTTTCTATCTCCCATTGTGATGAATATGCTATAGCCGCGGTTATCTTAGAAAAATAAAGAATGGATAAAGATTATAAAGGAGCTCTTGAAAGAATTAAGAGATGGATAAAGAAAATATACAAAAAATAATAGAAGAAGAAACTCCATTAATAATAAGGGATGATATTATTTTAAGAGCTGAATATGGCTATATAAATACCAATACTTTTATAGTAAAAGATAGTAAAAATGATAAAATGTTTTATATTACAGAGGAAGGATTTAAAATCCTTACAGATTTATCTTCGAGTCGAACAATAAAGGGAATTTTAGGAATAATTTCGCCTCTTGATGAAGGAAAATTAGAAACGGTATATAAATTTTTAGATACTTTTCTAAAAGAAAATATTATTGTTAAAACAGAAAAATATGAAGAGAATAAAAATGTATTAAAAAATTTGGATTTGAAACCGATTGATAAATGTGTTTATACACCAATGAGTTTTCCTTCAACCATAAATTTATATCTAACTAATAGATGTAATTTGATGTGTAGGCATTGTATAAACTCATCTTCTCCGAATGAATTAAAAGGAGATGAACTCTCTACAGAGACAATAAAGGATTTATTAAATCAATTTGATAATGGAGGATTATTAGTATTAAAATTTTCTGGAGGAGAACCTTTATGCCGAGAAGATATAAATGAAATATTATTATCTGCAGCTCAATATAGATTTACATTAGAACTATTTTCTAACGGATTACTTATAAGAGAAGAAGACATAGAACTATTTTCAGAAATCACCAAAATAAAACAAAAAGGATTTTCTATTAATGTATCAATAGATGGAGCTACCCCAAATTCCCATGATTGGTTAAGAGGAAAGGAAGGAGCATTTTTTAAAACATTAGAGACTTTAAAATTACTGGCAAAAAATAAAATAAAAACCTCTGTAGAAGCAATAATACATCAGAAGAATAAGGAGGAATTGGAAGAAATAATTAATATCTGTCTTGATAATGGGGTAAGTGGGGTTTACTTTCACCCTGCTGCTTTCAACGGAAGAGCTATGAAAGAGAAAGACTTATACTTGAATATAGATGATATGTCCAGGATTCTATTAAGAGGTAATGATTTAATAGAGAAATATGCTAAATATACCACCATTATTTTTGACCCTTATCGTATCCCTTTCAAAAAGGAGGAAAATAAGAAAGAAAGACTTGCTTTACCACCAAACTCGTGTCCTGCTGGTATGTGTGATATGGTTATTTCATGTGAAGGGAAAGTTTATCCGTGTATTGAAGCCGTTGGATTTCATAAGTTGGAAATGGGAGATGTGAAAAAAAGGAACATAGGTGATATATGGGAAGATGATAAGTGGAGTATACTTCGAGGAGGATGGGAATTAAAGGAGTTAAAGGTGTGTAATACTTGTAAATTTAAACAGGAGGAATGTAATGTAAGTAGGTGCCGGTGTTACCCGTATAAAATTTTTGGTGATTTTTATGGCCCTTTACCTGAATGCTTCTATAATTATAAAACATTAGAATTAAGTGAAGATAAAATAACCCCCTATTTAAAATTACAAGGGGGATTATTATAAATAGTAAATGAGAATGTAGTTTTCCCCTCTTGTTTTAAAAGTTCTAATAAAAAGGATGTGAAGATGAAGAAGGATACCTCTCTCCTGATAAAAATGGTTATACTGCGAAAGGTGAGATAAGAGAAAATTTCAAATTCTCTCTTACCAAAATATTAGAGAGGAAGGAGGTGATAAAAAATGATTATTGAAGAAATGGAAGTAGAAGGGATACGTAATGAGATGACTAATTGCGGATGTGGAGGCAGTAAGGTGGTATGTAAGTGAGAAAAGAGAATGAAAAACGGGGTGTTATAGAGATAACCCGTAGAGTGAGATGAAGTTAAAAATTTCTATAACACCCCAAAATTTGAAATGGGGGGAGGGGTTACTATTTCTTGTGATTGAGCAAAAAAGTTATTTGGAATGAAATTGATGGGCGTTTTTACTTCAAGTGCGGTTTTATAGGAGTTATTAGTCAAAATTTGATATGATGTGAGACAAAAATCAAATATCAAAATGTAATTCAAAATGTAAAAAGCATGAGATTAAACCTATACAAATTCTCTTTGCATTTTTTTCATTTTGCATTTTGAGGTGGTGGGTGATTCTCTTTGTGAAAATTTGGTTGATAACCGCTATATATATACATGTTAAAGGTGCGATTACCAAAAATTATGCTAAGCAATTTTATCCATTTCACAATTTATAAAAACCAACTTAAGAATTCCAATATTAACAAGGGAAGAGATAATATCATAAGAAAAGTAAAATAACACTTTTAATATTTGGAAGA
The DNA here is from genome assembly GCA_040755795.1 of bacterium. NCBI lineage: Bacteria > bacterium. Next base: position 4,590 of record JBFLXS010000006.1, read on the forward strand.
TTTGAATCTAAGTTATGACTTAAAGAAGAAGGATAATCTATTATGAATAAAGAAGATAAATGGATAGTGAGAGAAGATATTATTCTAAGAGATGAAAGTAAATATATAAATTCTAACATATATATAGTAAAAGATAATATATACGGCAGGCCATTTTATGTAACAAGAGAAGGATTTGAAATACTTAAATATTTAGCATTTCCAAGGAAGATAGATGAAATTAAAGAATTCTATAAAAATTTCCTCAAATCTTCATTCTTAAATAAAGAAGAATCTGAAAAGATATCTAAATTTATCAACAAATTTATTGAGAATAATATTATAGTCAAAACAAATGAAGGTAAAGCTCATAAAAAAATATTATCAAATCTTTCACTTCCTTTGGTTAAAGATGTAAATTATATTCCTATGAGCTTCCCCATGGAAGTAATGATTCTTTTAACTGAGAGATGTAATTTAAGTTGTAGACATTGCATAATTTCATCTTCTCCAACTAAATCGAGGAAAGATGAACTTTCTACAGAAGAATTAAAGAGAATATTATTAGAGTTAGATAAAGGAGGATTACTTAATCTCATACTTAGTGGTGGTGAACCTCTGATTAGAAATGATATATGGGAGATATTACTTTTTGCCTCAAGGTTAAGATTTTCTTTAAGTCTACTAACGAATGGAATATTATTATCTCTCCCACAGATAGAAGTACTTTCAGAGATTGCAAAAAGAAAGGGGAGAGGATTTTGGGTAAACATTTCCTTAGACGGTTCAACACCAGAATCTCATGCACGGTTAAGGGGAAAAGAAAGAATTTTTAATCGTACACTACAAAATTTAAAATTGTTAGTGAAGAATAATATCCAATGTTCAACCGAGACAATACTGCATCAGAAAAATAAAGATGAAATTGAATCTATAATTAAAATATGTTTTGAGTTAGGAGTAAAGATAGTAACTTTGCATCCAGCATCCTTAAGTAGAAAGAGGGTTAAAGAAAAAGATTTATATATGACCTTAGATGAAATCATGGAAATTGGATATAAAATAGAAAAATTAAAAGAAAAATATTCTAATTATGGAAAAATAAATTTTGATCTATATCATTATTTTTTTACACAACCATCAGTAAGGATGAAAAAAGAGCAAGAAGAACAGAAAGATAATTCAATTAAGAGAATTAAACTGCCTCAAAATTGTTGTTCGGCTGGAATGTATTCAATGGTCATTTCTGCAAAAGGAAAGGTTTATCCCTGTGATGAAGTTTATGGATTGCAAATGTTTGAGATGGGAGATGTAAGAAAGAGTATTTTAATCGAGATATGGCATAATGAAAAATGGAATATATTTAGAGGAGGATGGAAAAGAGAGGATGTAAAGGTGTGTAATAAATGTATGTACAACGAAAGTTGTAGCATTATTAAATGCAGGTGTTATCCTTATAGCATCTTCAGAGATTTTTATGCCCCTTTACCGGCGTGTGTCTATAATTATAAAACAATAGGATTAAATGAGGAAGATATCACTCAATATAAAACTTGTCTTAATTTTTAATTGAAATTGCAATGGATGAGCCCAAGTTGCGCACTTTAAAGAAACAAATGTAGTAATATCAAGGCTCTACAAGACTTCAGACACTACATCATATATAAATTTCTTAAGAGGTAAGACTCAAGAAGACAAGGATTTTTTATTGATGGCCTTTTTGACGACCATATTGTAAAACAAGAATGTGATTTAAAGAAAGTATTTCTGAAGAACCTAATATATAATATCATAAGTAGAGAAATTTGTCAAGAAGAATTTTACTATTAAAAGACATTTTTTAAGACACTACAAAGGCGATTTTCAGATTTTATATATAGATTTTATGCGGGTTTTTACACGTACCACCCCCCTATTTTTAACTATTTTTTTAACAAAAATGCGCAAGTTGGGTTAGGATTTTGGGACGAAAATTAAAATGAGTATGCGAAGGAGAAAATTCTATAATCCAGAGGATACAAATCCTTGAGGAGGAAAAATGAACCATTATATGAGAACTGAACCTTGCACCAGAGGGCGTAATCTTTTAGTGTGGAACCAGTGGAATGGGAGATAAAGATACACCGGAAGGTAAAGAAATTGAACCCCAAAATCAAATAGTGTGATGAATGTCCAATATTGTCGTTGAGGAGGAGAGGGAATTTTCATATCCATTATTGGCAAGATTATGAGGGCCCAAAGCGGTCTAAGACCGTAGCAAAAATATAGGAGGGAGAGGAAACTATAATGCTCTTACAGGATTTATTAATAAAAATTCCTTTTCTCTTTACATTTTTTTATTATTTTGTACCTTATAAACTAAAATTTCTTTTTTTTCATATTTATTCCATTATATTTTTCAAAAGACACCAAAACCAATATATGCCGAATATATTCTCTAATTTAAAAGAAGCATTAGGGAATGAAAAATCCGAGGCGGAAATTGAGTTGATAGCTAAAAGAAATTTGGGACTCTTAATGAAGAAAGAAGCGGAGTTCTGTTTAAATTTTTCCCGGAAGATTGGGCAGAAAGATAAACGGATAATCTTTGAGTTTGAAAATCTTAAACAAACAGTGAAAATAAATAAAGGAGTGATTATAGCTCCACTTCATCTAACTGAATTTTTTTGGGCATGGCCATATTGGATAGCAAGTCAAGGATACAAAGTTCAAGTAGTTACTAATGAACCATTCGCTAAAGAAAGACTGATGGTAATAAGAGAAGAATTAGATGATGAAAAGGAGAATAAAAGTGGGTGGTATAATATAGAGATAATACAGGTAACTCCTTTGATACTTCAGTCTTGTCGCAATTTTTTAAAAGAAGGAGGAATTGTAATAATATACCCTGAATTTCAAGAGGGAAAGAAAAAACATATCATTGAATTCCTTGGGATTCCTATATATGTAGGATTAGGGATTATAGAGTTAAGTCTCAATATAGGAGCACCAATCCTATTATCTTGGGTAATTAAAAAGAATACTACTGTTATAGCTAGGATAGATAAACCTACGGAGTTAATTCTAACCGGAGATAAAAAAGAGGATATTGAGGTTAATATAAAACAGGTTTTCAAAATAATAGAATCTCATATCCAAAAAGAACCTGAAGAATGGTATCTATGGAAAGAAATTCATAGATTAAGGGCGATTGAAAAATGATTAAAAAGGAGGTTAATTAAATAGGATGAGGGTGCCGAATTTGCTCAAGAGAGTAATATTATTATGTATTTTAGTGGGATTTGTAGATAAATTCTTAGAGGCAAAGGAAGGAGCAATGGGAACAATTACCGATAAATGCAATCTTGCGTCTTGTAAAATAAGCTTTCCAGCAAAGCCACAAGAAAGTAAAGCAGATAATATTGCCAAAGATTTTACCTTAAAGGATATTTTGGGCAAGGGATATTTCCTACAAATGTTTCGTGGGAAGGTTATTTTGTTACATTTTGAAGCTACCTGGTGTGGAGGATGTCAATGCCAGGCTAAAAACATAGAAGGAGTATGGAAAAGATATAAATCAAAGGGAGTCCAGATTCTGAGTATCTATTCTGGAGAAGGGATATCGGCAGTAGTGGATTATAGAAAGCATTATGGCATTACTTATCCACAACTAATAGACCCTTCCTATAGGATATCTCGGGAATACGAGGCGCATATTGTGCCATACACAATTATTATTGACCAGAATATGAAGGTTAGGTATAAATGTGGATTAGTAGGATTCTTTTCTCCTCTTAGATTGATTGATGAGTTGTTTTTATGGTGGATGGCCCAAAAGAAAACCTTACCAGGGGAAGAAATTTCTCTCCCAAAAGAGCAACCTGAAATAAAAGGAAAGGAAGAAATAGGAATAATTGAGATTACTAAAGGTGCAGGGTTGAATGAGTTTTCCACTACCTTGACCGATAATTCAGGTAATGTCTGGGTAGTCTGGTGTGAGAAAAAGGATGAGCGAGGAAATATTTATGCCAGATATTATAATGGTGAGGTCTTGTCTGAGAAAATGGATGTAAGTGGAGATAAAGGGGATAATTATCAACCGAGAATAAGTCTTGATTCATCAGGAAATGTCTGGATAGCCTGGGCTTCCAACAGAGAAGGGAATTATAACATCTATGCCAGATATTACGATGGGGAAAACTGGTCTGAGATAATAAAGGTAACATCTGACAAAAAGGATGAGATGCATCCGGTAATAGCCTGTGATAATACCAATCGTATATGGTTTGCGTGGTATAGATGGACACCAATGTCTTTATTGTTGTTCAGAGAGAGAGGTCGCCATGTATTTGCCAAATATTATGATAATAAGAGTGGTGTTTGGTCAAAAGAAACGCTGATTACACAAGATTTTAGTAAATGGGACCATCACTCAGACCCAGAAATCACAGTAGATAACCAGGGGAAGATATGGTTAAGCTGGACTACTAATTATCATCCCGAATGTTATAAACCACCCAAAAGGCAGAAGTGCGATGGACCTTCTATCTTTGCTAAATGCTATGATGATGATAATTGGGGCACTCCTACAGTGGTAAGTATAGATACCCAAGGACAACATTCCAGGAATAATTACTATTCTAAAATAACTGCTGATAACTCAGGTGGAATATGGATAGTTTGGGAAGGTGCTTCTAAAGATTTTAAAAAGAGAAATATTTATGTTAAATATTATAAAGATGGGAAGTGGTCTGAGGTAATTCCTGTGAGTTCTTATGAAGGAGTTGAAAGTTCTCCAATTATCAGGCTAGATAGAGAGAATAACCCCTGGGTATTATGGAAAAGGGATGTAGATGGAAGATGGGATATTTATGGTAGTTATTATCAGAATAGTAAATGGACATCTCCATTTCCAGTGATTAGCTCAAGTGATGATGTAAATTCTTATGGCTTAGCCGTGGATAAAATGGGTAAAATTTATGTTGTCTGGTCTTCCTATGATGAATATGGTAATTCTAATGTCTATATAAAAAGTATTTTAAGAGGGGAAAAATGATTAATGGGTATAATTAAAATAGAGAATGTAACAAAGGTATTCTATCCCAAAGATGAGAAAAAAAGAATTATTGCCGTAGATAATCTAAATTTAGAAATCGAGAAAGGAGAGATTTTAAGTATTTTAGGACCAAATGGGGCGGGGAAGACTTCCATTGTTAAAATATGCTGTGGGTTATTAATCCCAAATAAGGGAAGAGTTCTAATTAATGGCTATGATGCTTTTACCCATCAGAAAAAAACAAAGAAGATAATAGCTGTACTTCTGGAAGGAGATAGAAATCTTTATTGGCGATTAACCGCCTATCAGAATCTAAAATATTTTGGTGCATTGAAACAATATCATAATAAAGAGTTTGAGAAATGGATTGATTATATTCTGGATTTTTTTGAGTTATCCGACCGTAAACATAACGAGGTTAAAGAATTTTCCAGAGGAATGAAACAAAAACTCTCCTTAGCTGTTGCTTTAATTGGTAACCCGGAGATTTTATTTTTAGATGAGCCTACTTTAGGATTGGATGTTTATGCAAATCGAGCCATAAAAAATAAACTTAGAGAGATTAGCTCTTTAATGCAAAAAACTATTATTATCGCTACGCATCAAATGGATGTAGCGAGGGATCTCTCTAATCGAGTGGCTATCTTAAATCGAGGTAAATTATTAGCCATAGATAAGCCAGAAAGTCTAATTAGATTATTCTCGCGCCAATATTATGAAATCAGGATAAAAGGAGAATTAACCCCTTACCAATATCAAAGTTTATCCGATCTAAATAATTTGAATATCAATAAGGAAGAAGGAGAAATATTAGTCTCTGGTGTTATAGAAGAACCTCACTTTATATATAAAATAATAGATATTCTAAAAGAGGGTACTGAAATTATAGCAATAAATAAAATTGAACCGAGTTTGGAAGAGGTATTTCTAAAAATTATGGGGACGACTAAACAAGGATGATTGATTTATTTTTTCTATTAAAAGAAGAGATTAAAAGAAATATTATTATGCGTAAAAGATACGCTATAGAATATATTGCAGGATTAATATTAATGTATGGTGTGTTTATAGGGATGTTTGCCGGACTTTCTCATATAAAAATGCTCTCAGATGAGAAAATAGGTCCGTATTTAATGATAGGTTATTTAATGTGGCAAATATTTGGTTGGGTGACCATAGAAGGTATAGCGGATGAATTAGGAGATGAGAGTATTTTGGGGACAATTCAACAAATATATATCTCTTCCTTTAAAATAATGGATGTTCTCTTATGTCGGACCCTGGCTAAATTTATACTTGGCAGTGGAGAATTAATGATTATGTTACTGGCAATTTTTCTCACCACAGGTGAATTTTTATATATTACGAGAATATCAGTTATTATTCCATTTGTTCTAACTCTTATGGGTCTATATGGTTTTGGACTTTCGTTAGCTGGGTTAAATTTAGTTTTTAAACGAGTTAGAAATATTACGGAAATTATCACCTGGGCACTCTTTTTCCTTGCGGGCGTAATGATACCATTAGAATTTTTCCCACCTATAATACAATTTATTGGTAAAACACTACCACTAACTCAAGGGATAGAGGTATTAAGAACAATGATTATTGAACAAAAATCATTAATTTTTACCTTACATCAAGGAGACTTATTCCTTTTAATGATAAATTCTGGGGTATATCTGTTATTAGGGATTTATATCTTTAAGATTGCAGAAAAAATTGCTTTAAGACGAGGGATAATTGGATATTTTTAGAGAACAAAGGAAAATATCATCCCAAAATGTAGAATTGATAAAATGTCGATCAAGAAAATTAATCTCTAAGAATGATTATTTTTGCATCTTTGAGCCTTAAAAATGAAAATATGAGGGAAAGGAGACTTTATTTTGAAAGACAATTATGATGTAATCGTTATTGGAGCAGGGATAGGTGGTTTAACCTGCGGAACATTTTTAGCTAAGGAAGGAATAAGTGTATTGGTGGCGGAAAAGAATGATAAGGCAGGAGGATATTGTACCTCATTTAGCCGGGGAGATTATATCTTTGATAGCGGTCCTTCCTCTATTAGTGGCTTAAGCCAAGGAGGGACATTGAGAAACACATTATCTTTGCTTCAGTTAGAAGACGAAATAACATTTCTTCCCTTAGATTTTAAGGAAAAACTCATTTTCCCCAACTATACCATCGTTATTCCAACTAATTTTGAGGAATACCAACAAGAACTTATGAGAAGATTTCCTGATGAGAAGGAAGGGATAACTAAATATTTTAAACATATAGAGAATTTGTATTATGAGTTTCAAAATATAATGGATGGGGATCTTCTAACCTTATCTAAACAACCTTCGTTGGTTTCATTCAAGAAATATCCAAATATGATTAGATTTCGAGATGTAACCTTTCACCAGATATTAGATAAATTTTTTACTGATTGTTCTATTAAGGGAATTTTAGCAGTTGGAGGTTGTGGAAGAATAGGACTTCCTCCTAGCAAAGCTTCATTTATAAGTGTGGCTATTGATAGCATTGAAACTTTAAAATATGGCTTAGTTCATTTTAAAGGAGGGAATCAATTCTTATCAGATGCTTTTGTAAAAGGGCTGGTGAAATATGGTGGGAATTTAATGTTAGGGCAAAAGGTAAAAAAAATATTGATAGAACAACATAAGGCTTGTGGAATTGTGTTAGAAGACGGAACACAAATAAGAGGTAAATATATTGTCTCTAATGGTGATGCTAAACAAACTTTTCTTAATCTAATTGGAGAGGAATATTTAAGTAAAGAATTTGTAAGAATGTTAAATAACGCAGAAGTATCACTATCTGCATTTATAGTTTATCTGGGGGTAAATATTGATTTAAAAAATAAAGGGATAAAAGAAAGTCTATTATGGTATATTCCATCTTACGATATAAAAGAAGAATATGAAAAGAGTTACGATATCCTGGGAGGAGATTTATATATTCTTATCCCCTCAAATATAGATTCGGGATTAGCACCTTTGGGTAAAAGTTGTATTAAGATAGAACAATTAGTGCCGTATCATTGTGGTCATAATTGGGATGAATGTAAGGAAGAGATGGCTAATAGATTAATTAAAAGAGCAGAACAGATTATTCCAGACCTTTCTAACTATATTGAGATTAAAGAAATAGCTACTCCTTTGACCTTGGAGCGATATACTCTAAATAGTGAAGGGGCATGTTATGGTTGGGCTAAGACTATAGAGCAAGGAGAATTTTATTATTCTCCAAACCAAAAGACTCCTATTGAAAATCTTTACTTAGCAGGACACTGGACATTCCCGGGGCATGGTGTTCCCACAGTAGCTTGCTCAGGGATATTAGCAGGTAAGAGTATCTTGTCGGAGATAAATAAATCATGAAAAGGGTTGTTGTCGCAGGAATAGGTGTATTATCACCGATTGGAAATGATAAAGAGGAATATTGGGAAGGTTTAAGAAGTGGCAAGTCAGGCATTGAAACAATTACCCTATTTGATACACGAAATTATAAATTTAAGAGAGGCGGAGAAATAAAGGATTTTAATCCTACAAAATACTTTACCAGGAAAGGACTAAGACGGTTGGATAGAGCTTCTCAAATGGTATTAATTGCTACCCAGGAGGCAATAGATGATGCCCAGATAAATTTTAACCAGATGGAGAAAAACAATTGTGGAGTAGTATTGGGAACTACTCTGGGAGGAATGGTTTCTGGGGAAAAATATTATCGCCATTTGAAAAAGAGGCAAGATAGAGTTTATGCTTCTTTATTATTAGATTTCCCAATGTATTCAGCAACAGACCATATTTCTATCAGATATAAGTGTAGCGGTTCAATCTTGACTATCTCTACCGCGTGCTCTGCAAGTAATCAGGCTATTGGTTGTGCCTTTGATTTAATTCGAAAAGGGGAAGATACAATAATTATCACCGGCGGTTTTGACCCATTGTCAGAATTGACCTTTGCAGGTTTTGGAATATTAAGGATTATGAGCCTTGATAAGATTAGACCCTTTGATAAGAATAGAACAGGATTAATTCTGGGTGAAGGGGTGGGTATTCTTATTTTGGAAGAATTAGAGCATGCTTTAAATAGGAAAGCAAAAATATATGCTGAAATAATCGGATACGGAGCAACTACTGATGCATACCATATGACCGCTCCTCATCCACAAGGAGAAGGTGCAGCTAATGCTATGCAAAAGGCATTAGATGATGCAAATATTAAACCAGATGATGTAGATTATATTAATGCCCATGGGACAGGAACGCTATTTAATGATTTATCAGAAACAATGGCTATAAAAAAGATAATGGGAGAAGGGGCTTATAAAATACCCATTAGTTCTACAAAATCTATGATTGGACATACTTTAGGTGCGGCAGGGGCATTGGAGGCAATTGCTACTATTTTAGCCATGCAAAAAGGGATAATTCCTCCCACAATTAATTATGAAACCCCTGACCCTAAATGTGACCTTAATTATGTGCCCAATTATTCTATTCAAAAAAATATAAGGATTGCTTTATCAAATTCCTTTGGTTTTGGAGGAAATAATGCTACTATAGTGTTTAAAAAATGGGAGGGAGAAACAGATGACTCTACCTCAAAGTAAAATGGAAATGATAAGTAAGATTGCGCAAGAGTATTCCCTTGTCTTTATATGTTTTGAGGATATATTACAAAATAATATTGAAAGATTAAAAATATCTGCAAATAATTATCTTAAATTATCTCTCTTTTATTCATATAAAACAAATTGGTTACCTGGGATATGCAAGGTTATACATAAAAATGGTGTTGGTGCAGAAGTAGTCTCTGGATTTGAGTTGTGGTTAGCACGCTTGCTCAAAGTTCCTAATGAGCAAATTATCTTTAATGGCCCCTGCAAAACTTCAGAGGAATTGAAGGAAGCCAGTAATCCAGGTATTGGATGTTTAAATATAGATTCTTTATCTGAATTTAATCGATTATTAAATACATGGAATGGTAATAGTCCAGGAAATTTAGGGATTAGAATAACCCCTGAAAAAATTAGAGATATGCAGGTGTTTGGAATCCTTAGTTCTGACTATAATACTATTGATAAAATTGTGGAGACAGCTATTAAAAATAACTTTAATCTTAAACTCTTGCATACCCATATAGCTCACTATCTTAACTATAAGGAGATGTGTATTTATGCTTGTGAAGAATTAATTAAAGTTTTAGCTTATCTCTACAAAAAATATAATATTTTTATTAAAAATATAGATTTAGGAGGAGGACTGAATCCTATTTTATTAGGAGAAGATAAAGGTTGTTTTTCAGACTGTGAAAATTTCTTTGCCACAGTAAGCAAGATCTTTGAAAAAGAATTGTTGAAACACAGTCTGCCATATCTTATACCAAATCTTATTTTAGAACCAGGTCGATTTATAGTTAACAATGCAGTTATGTTATTAACCACTATCCATGCTTTAAAAGAAGTAGACAACCAACATATAGCTGTATTAGATGCAGGAACAAATATATTAGGAACGCCACATGAAGATATAATTCCTATTTCCACGACTTCTTCCAATAAGACTATTTTGTATAGATTGGTTGGACCATTATGCTTCCCAGGAGATACAGTAGCTATTTCTGTAAAACTACCACCAGTAAATATAGGTGATAGTCTTTTAATCTTAAATTGTGGTGCTTATAGCTTATCTAACTCCTGGCAGTTTATTAAAACAAGACCACCAGTAATATTGGTGACAAACAATGATGAGATTAAAATTATTAGAGAAAAAGAGAGGTATGAAGATATGATAGCCCTGGACAGGTATGATAATCTTTAAGTGAGAAGAAATACTATGGGAGATTTTACAAAACCAGAATTTTGGAATGAGAGTGAAGAATATATATTTATAAGTATTTTCCCTGGAACGAGGGATTTTGTGAACTTATTTAACATAGGCTCATTTATAACTTCCGCTGATAAGATTTTACATGTGGGTTGTGGACCAGGTGATTGTGTCATAGAATTAGGACAACACATAAAAGAGGGTATGGTCTATGGTATTGATTTCTCAGAACACTCAATTAATATTGCTCTAGAAAAGTTAAAATCCCCCACTTTCATTCCTCAAGTAATGGTATGGGGGAGAATAATGGGATTGTGGCATGAAGGGATAATTAAAGATGAAGATTTATATAAATTCACATTAGAGATGTGTAGAGAAAGCAAAAAAGATATTCTATCTGAGATAAAAAATGTATATCATCAATATATAGAAATAATAAAACATTATACCTTATTATCACCATATTCTACCCTTACATCAGGATTAAAAAAATTAGGGTTGATTGACATTTCTACCCCTCTTTGTTACTATAAATTAATTGAAGGGGTCAAAAGATTTAATGACCCAATATTTGAGAAAATTGTAGAAACGGATATTCAGAAGTTACAACAAGTAGTAAAATTTGATAAAATGGATGCGTTCTATCTTTTATATCCTGATAATTATTTTGACAAGGTTTTCGCTCGAGAGATAGAACCGCTTCTTCGTAAAAATGGCTCAAAATGGTTAGATGAGATGATAAGAGTATGTAAACATGACGGCGTGATTTTATATGGAGGTTTCAGACTCCCGGGAGAATATCTAAAATCAGATGAGTTAGAAAGTGTTATTTCAGAAATAGAAAAAAGAGAAAAAATTACTTTGATAGAAATGGGGAAAAGGAAGTTGGTCTCGTGGTGGGACCCATTATTTAATCTGTCAGACCTTAATGAGAATGTATTTACTCCATATGTGATAATAAAAAAAGATTGACAAGGAGAAAAAAATGGAAATAGAGAGTATATTTGTGACAAAGTTACCAGATTGGAAGGTTCTGGAAAGGAAAAATAAGAGACAGATAAGTTTTTCAAAACCATTTGAACGGGAAGAGATTGTATTCGAAGCTCCAGCAACAATCCCTAGTATGGGAAAGGCTGGAGTAATTAAGATGAGAATAAATTATCCTCTTCCAAATGAAGAATTGATTATAAGAAGGTCGATAGAAATAGCGAAGGAAGAGATGTGTAAAGGAATACCTCCCTACTTAAAATATAATGAAGATGAAATTTCAATTGAAACGATAACTATTGAAAATAAAAGAGTAGAAAGTGTGACCATCCCGCTCTATGTATTTCCAGGTATCACACCAAAAGTTAGGTCTATTATTATATCTATGGGCAAAATAACATATGTTACCTATGGACTCTATGAGAATGCTGAGATTTTAGCTAATATATTGATAGAAAATATAACTGAGGAAGAAAGATGAACGCTCGTGTTGTAATCACAGGTATAGGCATAATTTCTCCCTATGGGGTAGGGGAGGAAGTCTTTTATAAGGCATTAAAAGAAGGAACCTCCTGTATAAAGAAGATATCTTTATTTGATGTATCTTCTTTTAAATCTCAAAAAGGTGGTCTTATTACTAATTTTTTACCAGAAGAATTTGATAATGATGAAAGGTTTTGTCGCTTACCAAGGATTGCTCAATATTCAATTGTTGCCGCAGATTTGGTTATGAAAGATATACAAGATGCTTTTGATTCTACTAAAATAGGAATATTTTTAGGGACGGACCATGGAGCAATAGAATTTACTGAAAGATTTTATTCAAATTTAATTGAAAAAGGTCCTGAAAGGGTTAATCCGTTATTATTTCAAGAAACGGTATTTAATGCCCCTGCAAGTCATATTAGTTTAAAATATAAAATTAAGGGACCAACTATCGTCATTACCTCTGGTTATGTTTCGGGATTATTATCTGTTATGCAAGGAGTTGATTATCTTCAGAGAGGGAAATTAGATTTAGCTATAGTTGGGGGAATAGAGGAATTAACAAAGACAGTTTATGAAGTGGAATATCATTTAGGAATTCTATCCCCTCAAGATGAAGGAGAGGAAGAGTGTAGACCGTTTGATGCAAAGAGGAACGGGTTTATCCCTTCCGAGGGGGCAGGAATTCTTCTGATAGAGAGATTAGACCAGGCACGGAAACGAAAAGCTCATATCTACGGAGAAATAATAGGTTGGGGAAATTCATCTGATTCGTATAAAATTGCTGATTACTCTCCTGAGGGTGAGGGAATTAAAAATGCTATGTTAAAGGCATTGAGAGAGGCAAACTTAAATCCCGAAAAGATAGATTATATTGCTGCGGCTGCCAATGGAAGCAGAGTATTAGATAGAGCTGAAACAAAGGCAATAAAGGATGTATTTGGCAATTATGCTTATAAAATTGCTCTCAGTAGTATAAAATCTATAGTTGGTGAATCAAGTGCACCAAGTGGTGTTTTTAATTTAATCGCAGTCCTATTTAGCATGGAGAATAATCTTATTCCTCCAACAATAAATTATGAAAATTATGATCCTGAATGTGATCTTTATTATGTTCCGAACATACCGAAAAGAATGGAAGTAAAAACAGGACTGGCTAATGCCATCTCCTTTGGTGGTAATAGTTGTAGTATTATAGTCCAAAAATTATAAAAAAGAAAGGAGTAAGTAAAAAATATGGAAGAAGTGATTTCAATTGATGAGATTAAAAAAAGACTAAAACAACTCATTGTGGAACGGTTAAGGTTAAAAATTAAGCTTGAGGAAATAGAGGATGAAGCACCGCTTTTTGTAGAAGGATTAGGATTAGACTCAATTGAGGCGTTAGAGATTATAGTAGGGATAGAAGAGGAGTTTAATATAACTGTTCCTGGTGGAGAGGATGAGGAAATGCAACAAAGATTTTATTCTATTAATACTTTAGCCCAATATGTCAAGGAACTCTTAGAAAAGAAGGATTTAGAAGTACCAACTCCACAATACCTCTAAAAAGGAATAATGAAAATGGAAGAAAAGATAATGGAGATATATGACATAAAAAACCGAATACCTCATAGATTCCCAATGTTATTAGTAGATAGAATAATTGAAATAGAAAGAGGTAAACGGGCAGTAGGGGTTAAATGTGTAACCATAAACGAAGGTTTCTTTGAAGGCCATTTCCCTGAGGAACCTATTATGCCAGGTGTTCTGATCATCGAATCTATGTCTCAAGTAGCCGGTATCCTTCTCTCAGAAGAAAATGAGAGAGGGAGAAAAAATGAGGGAAAGGAAAATGAGAATGAGGAGAGAAGAATGTATTTGGGGATGGTAGATCATATTAAATTTCGTAAACCTGTAATTCCTGGCGATAGAATGCTCATTGAGGTTAATGTCATAAAAACCTTTGTGAATATGGCGAAAGTTAAGGGAGAGGTAAAGGTAGATAATGAAATTGTAGCCGAGGGAGAATTAGATTTTGTTGTAGTTAAGAGAAAGGGTAGATAATAGTATTGAAGGGAAATATTCGGATAAAAGAGGAAAACCTTGAGAGAAAAAGTTTGAACTTTTATTATCAAAGGAGAAACACCTAATGGCTAATTTATTAGCGGGAAAGGTAGCGATAATTACAGGAGGCACGAAAGGAATTGGAAAGGCAATTACTCTAAAATTTGCTCAGGAAGGAGCAAAAGTGGTGATTAATTATGCCCATGATGACCAGGAGGCGAAAAAAACAGAAGAGGAAATAAGAACCATAGGACAAGAAGTATTACTGGTGAAAGGTTCAGTAAGTGATTGGTTAGCAGTTGAAAGAATGATAAAAGAGACGATTAATAAATGGAAACAAATTGATATCCTGGTAAATAATGCAGGAGGTACAAGAGATGGTTTTTTGATGACCATGTCAGATAAAAATTGGGATGAAGTTATAGAATTAAATCTGAAAGGAACTTATTATTGTTGTAAGGCTGTCTTAAAAACTATGATTAGCCAAAAAAGTGGGAAAATTATTAATATGTCCTCTTTAACAGGAATTACAGGACAGATAGGGCAAACCAATTATGCGGCCGCAAAAGGCGGGATAATAAGTTTTACTAAAGCGTTAGCAAGAGAAGTAGGAAGGTTTGGAATATATGCAAATACAGTTGTCCCTGGGTTTATTGATACAGAGATGATACGAAAACTTCATCCAGAAATTATAGAGATGCATATAGAACTTACCCCATTAGGAAGACTTGGAAAACCAGAAGAAGTAGCAGATGTAGCTTTATTCCTTGCTTCAGATATGTCAAGTTATATTACAGGTCAAATAATTCATGTCAATGGTGGTGAATATATGTAACAAGGTTTTTGAAATGTTCATAACTCATTGCAAGATAAGAAGATATAATTTAAAAAGGAGAGGGAAAAATAATGAATATAACCAGAAGGAAAATTTTTAAAAAATTATTAGAAAAAGACCAAGTATTTTTAAAGTTATTAGAAAATCAAGAATCACCTCTTGAGTTCATGAAAGAATTACATTCTTTATACAAAGAAAATTTAATAACATTATCAGCCAATAAATACTTTACTATTACCGAGAAAGGAAAAAGATATGCTAATACCCTTAGATTTTTACCAGGAAAAGTAAGATGCGAATTATGTCAAGGTAAAGGGATTGATACTACTGAATACCAGTGTATTCTAACAAAATTTAAAGAAATAGTTAAAGATAGACCACTCCCGGTAAACGAATATGACCAGGGACCAGTTACTCCTGAAGATAGTCTAAGAAGGGTTCTATTTATGTTAGAAAGAGGAGATCTTCAAGATAAAAGGATATTAATCTTAGGAGATGATGATTTAATAAGCATTGTTATTGCAATGATGAAGGTAACTGAGAGGATAACAGTGGTGGAAATAGATCAAAGATTAATTGAGTTCATTGAAGCAAGTGGTTTAAATATTGAAATCACTCATTACAATGCTGAAGAAACTTTAACATTACCTATTAAATACAGCACTTTTATTACTGATCCGGTAGAAACTATCGAGGGATGGAAATTATTTTTATCAAGAGGGATTTCCTGTCTCGATAAATGTGGAACTGTTTATTTCGCCTTGACATCACTGAGATCTTCAAGGGAAAAATGGTATGAGTTCCAAAGACTAATAAGTGAAATGGGATTAATAATAACAGATATGTTAAGAGATTTCAGCACTTATCCTATGGAAACAAATATTTTAAAGAGTAAATTAGAGAATGGTGAACATTTTATGCCTAAAAAAATGACAAGTTTTTTAGAAGAGTTTCTCTTCTCCCAGGAAGATAATTATGAAGATAGTAAGTGGTATACTTCTACTTTTGTAAGGGCTGAGGCAATAAATGAACCACGACCTCTTATAATCGGTAACTACAAACTTGGTAATATAATGTATAAGGATAATGAAGGTGTAGAAATAGAAAGCTGTTTTAAAAAGCTTTTCTTTGAAATTTATAAAGACTTACAAAGTGAAAAGCAGTAAAAAAAACAGATGGATGAGAAAGTAGTAGTAACAGGAATAGGGGTGATTACCTCTGTTGGTATGGGGAAAGAAGAATTCTGGAATTCCTTAATTTGTGGAAAAGAAGGAATTAAGGAAATAACTTCTTTTGATACGAGAAAGTACAAATGTAGGAAAGGAGGGGAGATTGAAAGATTTACCTTTCCATCTTATTTAAAAAAGGCAGATAGATCTTCTCAGTTATTAGCTACTTGTGTTGAGGAAGCTATTAGTGATGCTAAATTGGATTTAGACAAAGAAGATAAGGAAATGACAGGAGTGGTAATTGGAACCGCTCTGGGAGGAATTTTATCTGGTGAAAAGATTCATTTTGCCTTAAAAAATAATCAACAGAGGAAGATTAAATCATTATTTTTAGAATATCCTTTACATAGAAGTGCAGAGTATATTCGAGATAGATTTAATCTGAAAGGATCTATTATTACTCTGAGTAATGCTTGTACTTCAAGCAGTAACGCTATAGGGTATGCATACAATCTTATTCGGTATAAAAGAAGTGAGATAATGATAGTGGGAGGGGTAGATACCTTATCCCAATTTGTTTTTAGCGGATTTAATTCTCTAAGGATACTTACAGAAGATAAATGTCGACCTTTTGATAAAAAAAGGGATGGCTTAGTTTTAGGGGAAGGAGCAGGAGTGATAATCTTAGAAAGGCTACATCATGCTTTATATAGAAACGCACATATTTATGCTGAAATAGTTGGTTACAGTAACAGTTGTGATGCATGTCATATAAGTGCTCCTGATAAGGAAAGTGATGGGGCTTATCAAGCTATAAAAATTGCTTTAAAAGAAGCAAAATTAAAAATAAAAGATATAGATTATATTCACCTTCATGGAAATGGAACAATTTATAATGATAGAATGGAATCTACAGCAATTAAAAGAGCTTTTGGAGTTTATAAGGAAAAGATTCCAGTTTCTGCAATTAAAGCTATGACAGGATATACATTAGGGGCAAGTGGTGTAATAGATGGAATAACCTGTATCTTGATTATGAATAATAATTTTATCCCCCCTATTATAAATTATGCAACCCCTGATTCTGAATGTAACCTTAATTTTGTAACTAATAAAGGGAAAAAAAGAAAGGTTAAGATTTCTTTATCCTTGAGTTCTGGATTTGGGGGAGCTAATACAGTAATTCTCTTTAAAAAATATTCGGGAAGAAAACACAATAATGGAAAACAATAGAGTAGTTATCTCTGGGATAGGGGTTATAAGTTCTATAGGGATAGGGAAGGAGGCTTTCTGGAATGCTTTAGAGAAAGGAGAGTCAGGGATAAGAGAAATTTCCAGATTTGATACTTCTTCTTGTAAGGCTAAATTAGGAGGTGAAATTAAAAATTTTGACTTTTACTCGCTAATGCAAATATCGGAAAGTAATGATGATAGTAGATACAGATTGATGGATTCCCTTTCTAAATTGGGAGTAGCAGGGACAAAATTAGCTCTGGAAGATACAGATTTGGAGATTAAAAAAAATGAGACTTCCAGAAAAGGTGTTATAGTTGGTACAGTTTTTGGATGTTTAGAAAGTAACGAAATGTTTAATGAAGGAATACTTAGAAAAGGTCCTCTATATGTGAATCCAATAATATTTAAGAATACAATATCTAATGGTGTAGGGGCACAAGTGGCGATTGAGTATAGTATTAAGGGAGTAAATCTTACTTTTACATCAGGAATAACCTCAGGGATGCATGCCATTATTTATGCCTTTGATCTTATCAAACATGGGGAAGCAGATATTATCATTACCATAGGGATAGATAAACTTTGTCAAGTGTTATTTCAGGGTTTTGATATGTTAAGACTTTTATCCCCTCAAGATAACAAATTAGAAGGGTGTCGACCATTTGACCGCACTCGTAATGGTTTAGTAATAGGAGAGGGAGCAGGGGTTCTAATTTTGGAGAAATTAAGCTATGCATTAGAGAGAAAGTCGAAGATATATGCAGAAATAGTTGGTTTTGGAATAGCCAGTGGGGAAGAAAATATCGCACGAGCAATGAGACTATCATTAGAAAATGCAAAGATTTTACCTCAAAAAATTGATTATATCTGTACCAGCGCAAATTCGACTAAAGAATTAGATAGGAGAGAAACAAAATCAATTAAAGATGTATTTGGGGAATGTGCTTATAAAATCCCAATAAGTAGTATTAAATCTATCGTAGGAGAAACTTTTGGAGCAGGAGGAATATTTAATGTCATAAGTGGTGCTATGGCTATTTCAGAGGGGATAATACCTCCTACTATTAATTATGAAAATCAAGACCCAGAATGTAACCTCAATTATGTACCTAACTATCCTCAAAGATCTAAAGTTGAATTTGTTTTAGCCAATACAGCCGGGAGAAAAAAAGGAGAAGCTATTTCAATAGCTATGAAGAGATATACGCCATAATTTTTTATAGGTAGAGTAAATGAAAGAGTATCCAACAATGGAATACCTATCATCCCAAAATATTAAAAATGTTCAAGAGGAATTATTACAGGAGACAATTAATTACACATACAAATATTCCCCATATTATGAAAGATTATTTAATTCTTATAATATATTACCATCTAAGATTAAGAGATTAGAAGATTTAGTTCAAATTCCTCCTACGACAAAATATGATTTACAAAAGAACAATGAGGATTTTTTATGTGTTGATAAAGAAAAGGTAGTAGAGATTGTTTGCAGTAGTGGGACTACAGGAGAACCAATATTTATAGCCTTAACTAAAAATGACATATATAGATTGGCACGGAACGAAGAATTGAGTTTTCTTTGTACAAATACTACTTCCGAGGATCTTTTTCAATTGATGGTAACAAGTGATAATATGTTTATTGCCGGAATGGCATATTATCTTGGAATTACTAAAATAGGGGCTGGAGTTATCAGGATGGGACCAGGCAATACAAAAAGACAGATCCGGATATTGGAAGCCCTAAAACCAACGGGTATAGTAAGCGTTCCTTCTTATTTAATTAAAATGCATGAAGAAATAATAAATCTTTCCATAGATATCTCTAAATTGTCTCTTAATAAAGCAGTATTGATTGGTGAGAGCATTTTAAATGAGTCATTAAAACTAAATCCCTTGGGGCAGAAAATCCGTAATCTGTGGAATATTGAATTGTTTTCTACCTACGGAACCACAGAAATAGCAACTTCTTTTTGTGAATGTATTGTTCACCAGGGCCTACATTCACATCCTGAATTACTTTATTTTGAAATCCTTGATGAGAACAATAATGTATTAAATGATGGTGAGATGGGAGAATTAACAGTAACTACTTTTCAAACCGAAGGAATGCCATTAATCAGGTATAAAACAGGTGATATTACTTTTAAGATTTCCTCCCCTTGTAAATGTGGGCGAACTACTGAAAAAATTGGTCCAATACTTAGTCGAAAGCATCATTTAATAAAATTTAAAGGAACTACTGTTTATCAGACACAAATTGAAATGGCGTTATTAAAATTTGATGAGATAAAAAACTATGTCATCGAGGTATCTACAAAGGATAATCTTTCTGATTGGATAGTAGTTAAAGTAGGAGTGAGTAATTTCTCTCCTCTATTAGAAGAAAGAATAAAAGATGAGATAAAGGCTTATGCCCGTGTAACTCCAGAAATCCAGATGTTTACCCCTAGTGAAGTAGAAAAATTTTTATTCACTGAGGGCTCTAGAAAACCTAAAAAGTTTGTTGATTTAAGGAAATGAAATGAAATCAAAACTAAAATCTCCAGAAAGCGTATATGGGCTGAATTTCACTAAAGGAGAGATAGAAGAAGCTAAAGAAAAAGGACATCTTCTTAGTTTGGACATGGAATTAAGTAATGTATGTAATTTAAGATGTAAGTATTGCTATAATACATCGGGAGAAAGATTAAAAAACGAGTTGCAGTTAGCTGAAGTCATTGATATAATAAACCAGGCGAAAGATTTAGGGGTAAGAAGTATTATTATTATCGGAGGAGGAGAACCGATACTTTTTAACGGGCTATTAGAGATATTAACTTACCTAAATAAAAAGGGTATTCTTTCTGTTCTCTTTACCAATGGAACTATGATTACCCGGGAAATAGCAGAAAAATTATTTGAGAATAATGTCTCGGTGGTAATGAAATTAAATAGTATGAATTCAAAAATACAAGATTTTTTAGCTGGTAAAAAAGGTGCCTATGAAATGATGATGCAGGGACTACAAAATTTGATTAAAGCAGGATTCCCTTCAAGGGAATGTCGATTTGGAATTGAAACGGTAATTTGTAAACAAAATATTGAAGAGATTCCAAAGATGTGGGTTTGGAGTCGTGAAAATGGCTATATCCCCTACTTTGAAACTATCACTTATCAAGGAAGAGCACAAAAATATAATCTTAATGTTAGTTCTCAAGAAATAAAAGAATTATTCTACAAATTGCTGTCAATTGATGAGAGAAAATTTGGACTTACATGGGAACCAAAACCTCCAATTGCAGGTATGAGCTGTAAAAGACATTACTATAGCTGTGTAGTGAATTCACAAGGGTTTGTCCAACCATGCGTAGGGATTGATATCTATGTGGGGAATATACGATATAAACCTCTTAAAACAATATTAAGGGAATCTACAATAATTAATAACCTGAGAAATATGGATAAAAATATTAAGGGAAGTTGTAAAGAATGTTCATTAAAGATGGATTGTTACGGTTGTCGCGGAATGGCTTATCATATATACGGTGATTATTTTGAAGCAGACCCTCTGTGTTGGAATAATCCACACAGACTAAGGTATGTATAAAGAGGAAGGATGCTATTCTATGATGCAAAAAGGAAAAATGAGAAAGATGGTGAGAATAATAATATGGGGATGGATGCTATTTTCTTTTTTAAAAAGTAATTACATCAGCGCAGAAAACCAGAATATGTTACAATTAGATAGTATAACGATTGAAGGGAATTCAATATACACCGCTTCAGAAATTAAAAAAATAATGATGACAAAAGAAGGTGAAAGATTCCATGAGGAAATATTCCTTCAGGACCTCCAACAAATTAAAGAACTCTATCATAACCAGGGATATATTTATGCCGAGGTTAAGAATTTTAAAATAGATGACACAAAGAAATTATTATTATCTATCACCGAAGGGAAAATTAAAGAGTTAATAATTCACGGTAATAAAAAAACCAAAGAAAAAATAATAAAACAAGAGATTAGACTAAAAGAAGGAGATGTCTTTAATATAAAAAACTGTGAACAAGACTTACAAAGACTGAAGAATCTCCAATTGTTTAACTCAGTGGATTATGAAGTAGAATATGATGATGATAGGCTTAAATTAGCATTTATTGTGGAAGAAAGCTGGACAATTCTTCCCTGGATTGATTTTGGAAGTGATGGTAGAAGCTATTGGGAAATAGGGATAACATGGGGCAATTTCATGGGGAATAATCAATCGATAGACCTATCCTATGGTCAGGTTGAGTCTTTCTCTTGCTATGAGATAGAATTCTTTGACCCACGGGTCTTTGGAAGTAATTATTCAATTAAATTAGGACTTTCTTCAGAAAGGATATTGGATGAAGAACATAAAGAAGGAAAAGTAATGAGCCTCTACGAAAGGACAACTCAAAGTAAAAATATAGAAATTGGTAAAAAGATTGAAGAATATTGGGAGCTTTTATTCGGATTTAAAACTGCCGAGGAATCATTCGTATTAGAGAAGAATTCACCGTATCCCACTCCTATTCCTAAAAATGGTAAAACAAATTTATTGACTATAGGTGCAAAATATGATAAAATGAACTTCGATGATGAAATTTTAGATGGATATTTATATTACCTCTCTCTGGGAATATCTGATAAAAATGTTGGTTCGGATTTTAATTTTACAAAGATAAGATTTAATTACACCCAGTTTAGTAAATTGAAGGAGAGAAAAAACCTTGGCTGCCGAGTTATGGGAGGCATAGGGAGAGGGAAATACGGGAGGAATTTAGAGATGCAACACCGATTTGAACTAAATGACTTCATCCGTGGATACCCTGCCTATGAATTTAAGGGGGATAAGATGGTGGTCTTTAATACAGAATATCGCTATCCCCTATTAAATAGTGATATGGCAATGATTCAAGGAGTAAACTTTATAGATATAGGGAATGTGTGGTCCGATAAGTTTGGCCATCTAAAAATGGGTATAGGGATAGGTATTCGGGGGATATTTAAGCCTATTCCCGAAGCGGTGATTAGGTTAGATTCTGTCTATGGACTAAATTCCTCTGAAGGACCTAAGTTATATTTGGGATTAGGACAATTCTTTTAGGATAATGTGAGGAAAATTGCTCTTGGGAGAAAATAGATGACTTTGTTGACAAAGATAATAATAGTAAGCCTTTTTATCGTCAGATTCTTCACCTTAAGTTTTGCCAATGACAACCCTCCTTCACCTTTTATACCTGATAACTATCGAAATATTGACCAGAAGAAATTAGAGCAAGATATTGCTACCTATGAGAAAATGGTAGCTAATAATAAACTAGATCCTGAGGCTCATTATAAATTAGGTAAGCTTTATATCCTATCTGCCCTTCGGATGCAAAGTGAAATATTTACAAAAAAAGGTGAAACTGGACTGAAAGAATTAGAGAAAAATGAAACATTCCAAAGAATAAAGGTAAATGCATTCAAAGAATTAGAGACTGCGGTTTTATTAGAACCAAAGAATATTGACTATCTTATAAACTTCTCAGAATTATCCTTCCAATTCTATGAATATGCGAAAGCAGAAAAGGCATTAAAAAAAGCACTATCTATAAAACCAAATAATCCTTATTTGCACCTTCAATTAGGAAAGGTTTATGTCTACCGGATAGACCCGACTAATAATACAATTATAGAACAGGGGCATTGGTGTAATAAGGCATTACGAGAATTTGATAAAATTATTGAGAAACTCCAACCGAAGGATTGGAATATCCTCTGGGAAGCCCTTTGTTGGCGGGCAATGACTTATAAAGGTATCCCCCCCATCTTTGACACGCAGGAAGATGCATTGGATGATTTCAAACAGTTAATCGAACTGCAAAAAGATAAACCAAAGGAAGAAAAGTTTGTTATTCCCTACCTTCGCTCTGGAGAAATATATCTGAAAATGAACAAAAGAAAAGAAGCAGAAAAGATATGGAAAGAAGGGTTAAAATTATTCCCACAAAATAAAGAATTACAAAAGAAATTGGAATCAATCAAGAAATAGAAAATTGGAATTCCAATAGATTGATTTTGTAAGGGAAGAAAACTCTAAGTCGGGCAAATACCAGGATTGATAAAAAAATGGTAAAACTAAAAGTATGGGCAATTATCTTATTAGTGTCTATTCCCCAATCTGGTTGGTCTAGTTTTTGGATAAGTAGAAGTAATGAATTGGAGAATACATATACCTTCTCTAAATCCACAGAGGATGAAGGGAATGAAAGGACAAAAAAAGAAAAGGAGGTTGATAATCTTGTAAAAATTAATTTTGAGTTAGGCCTAACCGATAATATTGTAGGGTCTAGCACATTAAGGGGAAGATTTAAGATGAAGAAGGGAACCCCGAAAAAACTTAAACTTTCTAATATATCATATATAACATATTCTAACTCTTTTTATGAACTAAAAATAGGTAAGCAGAACTATGAAATAGGACAAGGACATATTTGGAACCCCACAAATAGATTTAAGAAAATAGGTGTGGGAGAGATAGAAGAGGAAGATATGACAAAAAAACAGACATGTTCTTTGATGATTGGGGCACCAATTGAAATAAAGAATCTACTTATCAATTCATTTAATGTAATAGCAGTTATCCCTTTAAAAAAGGAAAAGTCTCATCCCTGTATGCTTAATACAAAATATAAAATTGCTGACTATGATTTGACCACAAGTTATTATCAAAATAAGAAGAATAAGGAGGAGATGGTAGGATTTGGTGCCAGGGGTAATTTATATTCCCTCGTCAATATGTGGATAGAGATGTCTTACATCTTTCCAAAAGTTGGGAGAAGATATCATCAATATGTTGTAGGATTAGACCATCAATTTTCTAACGGGCTATCTATTTTTGTTGAATATTACCAGGATAAAAATGGGAAAAAGACAAAAAAACTATATGATTGGGAGAGTTTCTCGGCTAAGAAAATAACCAGTCTGGCGCAAGATTATCTCGGAGTTGAATTAGACTATAATTTTAATAATGTAATAAAGATAGATAATACATTTATAAGAAATCTAAATGATACCAGTTCTCTTATAGTAAGTACTCTTAATTATAATTTCTTTTCAGGATGTGAAATTAACATAGGTGTCATTTCCCCTTTTGGTAAAGAAGACATAGAGATTATTAAGTATGAAGATGATGAAGAAGAAGAGATTGAAACAGTCAAATATCCCGAAGAATTTAAAAAAACACCTAAAACATCTTACATCTCGGTTAAACTAAAATTTTAAAAATGAAAAAAATGAAAACTTTTCTTATAATTATAACTTTTACTTTCTTTACCTCAAAGGTATCAGCAGAGATAAACTCAAATATTAATCTTCCAGATGGATTGCCAAATATTAATATTGTAGAGGCAAACCTTTTGCCAGATGCAGTTGTAGAGATTGTTCTTGTCAATACCAGCCCAGAGTATCTGGTTGAAATTCAACATTTTAGAGCAAATGGTTTGCCTTATTTTGAAAAATGGAAAAAGAAGGTAATAGAAAATATTATTGTCTCTTTAGAATCCGAAGGTAAGATAATATCTCTTCCTTACGAAGAGAAAATAGAAACTTTACCCTATAATGTCAAAACCCCGCTCAGGTTTAAATTATTAATCGATGATATAGAAAATATTCAGGTTATTCTAAGCTATCTTGATAGAAAAGTAGGGAAAAATATCCGGTTAGTTAAGGAGTCTAAATTAATATTAGAACTTGCTAATATAGATAAAGGAGAAGAAGAGGAAAATGAGAATATTATTCCTTTAGGATTTAATCTTAAAAATAAAGGGAAGACAACTATAGAGGATATTAAGATGGAGGTAAAGTATCCATATCTATGGGAAGCAGTAGTTATGCCTCTCTCGATAAAACAACAACTATTCCCTGAGGAAGAAAGATTAATAAAGATTACTTTAAAATTACCAAAGAATTTATCCCGAGATGACTATGGAGATTATCTTGTGGAAGTAAATGGAATTGGATATACTCTGGAAAAGAGAAAGGTGGAGATACCAAGTAAAAAGATGAGAATTTATTTATGTGAGTCTAAATCTCCTCCAGAAATCACTATTTCTAATGTAATGAAAACATCTGATAAAGAGGGGAATAAAGTGATTAGACTTACCTTGACTGGTGGACCTGAGAAAAGAACAAAGATAAGAGAACTGTACTCAAGCGGAGAAAGTTATTTTGAGGTCTCTTTTTGCAAAAAGATGGAAGACATTTATGTCTCTTTAATGAACGAATCAAGAATAATTGCTAAGCCTTATGAGGTAAAGATAAATTCACTTGATTTTGATGAAAATAAGAATATTATCTTTACCCTTCTTCCTGATTGTAAAGGGATAAAAGATGTAACTGTCCTATTAAGATACCACAATGCGAATATAGTAAAAAATATCCATATGACGCAGGATAAAAAGCAAAGTGAATTGAAGATAGAATCCAATCAATTTGCTCAAGAAGGGGCTTTAGGCAGTAATCTGGTTTATGAACTAAATATTGATGCTACCGCAGGAGGGGCAGAGGGGACTTTTTATCTTGAGGTAAAAAATCTCCCCAAAGAGATTGAATACCACTTTACTGACCCCGTAACTAATGCCCGCTTAACACAAATAAAAATCACTCAAGAAGAACCGAAAACTACTCTTCAAAAAATACAACTTATCCTTTACCTGCCAGAGAAATTAAATCCATCACTAATAGAAAAATCTATTTATTTCTATGTAGTTTTATCTAATAAAGAAGAACCAAAATATTCACTCAAATATCCCCTTGAATTAATTCCTAAAGGGGTAGGAAAGTTAGATATACTATCGTCAAATTTTTATTATGAGGTTAAACCTACCCAGGAAGCAAAGATAAAAATTGAGGTGAAAAATTGTGGGACATTAGAATTAAAAAATATTAAGATAGATATAACCTCTCCATACGAATGGAGGAAAAATCTTACTCCAGAAATAATCGAGCGTATCCACCCGGATAAAAAACAAGAGGTAATAATTTCTTTAGTCCCACCTATTAATGTTAATGTAGGCGAATATGAGGCGAAAATAAAGGCGAGTTGTGAAGTAAATAATAAAGAAGTAAAATCGCCAGAAAAGATAGTGCGAATCAATGTAAAGAAAGAGGCTAAAGTAGGGGTGAATCTAACGTTAATAGGAATAATAAGTTTGATTATGATAGCTGTGGTCATCTTTATGATTAAGATAACGAGAAGGTGAGATATAATGGTATTAAAAATAGAAAACTTAAGTAAAAGATTTGAAAATGATACTACATTTACAGTGCAGGAATTAAATTTAGAGATTCAAGGAGAAGAAATATTCACCCTTTTAGGGGCAAATGGTGCAGGCAAAACTACTACTTTTATGCTTTGTTTGGGATATATCCAGGCGAATAATGGAAGGGTTTTAATAAATGGCTACGACATAGAAAAAGAACCTCTAAAGGCGAAAAAATATGTTGCCTATGTCTCTGAAAATGTTATGGTCTATGATAATTTTACGGCGATACAAAACTTAAAGTTTTTTGCCCATTTGTGCGGAAAGTATCCTACGGTTGATAAATGTAAGACATTATTAGAAAAGGTAGGACTGAGGGAGGTAACTAATAAGTGGGCAAGGAGTTTCTCTAAAGGGATGCGACAAAGATTAGGAATTGCCATTAGTCTCATAAAAGATGCTAAGATAATATTTTTAGATGAACCTACCTCAGGACTTGACCCTGAAGGGGCAAAGGAATTCCTCCTTATACTTCAGAAATTAAGGCAGGAAGGGAAGGCAATATTTATGGCAAGCCATGATATCTTCCGAGCAAAGGAGATATCTGATAGAATCGGAATTATGGTCAAAGGAAGACTTGTAAATGTGCTTAATAAAAGTGAAATAAAGGATAAAAATTTGGAAGAAATCTACTTAAAGTATATAGAAACTATGGGATAAAAATATGTTATGGGTAATTATTAAGAAGGAATTTTTGGGGAACATAAAAACCCTAAAATTTATATGGAGTTTTTTATTGTGCCTTCTCTTAATGGGAACTAGTTCCTTTATCAGGACTACTCAATATAATCAAAGGATAACTAACTATCACGCAAATGTAAAATTACATTTAAAAACCGCAGGAAGCTATTCTGCATATCGAGATTTAGCTGAACAAGGGATAAAGATTGATAGACCAGCGGATATCTTAAGTATCTTTGTGGAAGGACTTGAAAATAACCTGCCGGGGGTATTTTCTATCTCAAGCTCTTCAGAATCTGTTGTGGGAATAGAAAAAAACTGGCTTTTTTCTTTATTCGGAACGATAGATTATTTATTTGTTATCTCTACTATAATGAGTTTGGTGGCAATTTTATTTACTTATGATGCTATCTGTGGGGAGAAAGAAAGAGGGACGTTAAAATTACTTTTATCTAATCCTATTCCCAAAGATCTTCTCTTATGGGGGAAAGTATTAGGCGGATATTTAACCTTGTTGTTTCCTGTTACTGTTTCCTTTCTCTTGGGGCTTCTAATAGTAAATATAATATGTCAAACGCCCTTTTCTGCTTATGATTTTAGTCGATTAGGGTTAATATTTATCATTTCATTAATTTATCTGGGGACATTCTGCAATTTAGGGCTATTTGTTTCCTCTGTTACGGTTAAATCTTCCACTGCACTCCTGGTACTTTTGTTAATTTGGTTGGTTTTAGTTTTCCTCATTCCTAACCTTAGTCCACTCCTGGCAAGCTCTGTTTATCCAGTTACCCCTATGCAGAAAATTATGGAAGAAAAAAGGAATACTATTGAAACTGCCTGGGAGAAATTTGAAGAGAAATATGCGAAGTATGATGAAGAATACGGAGGTGTACCTTTAATGGACAAAGGTTCAGTATGGATGATAGAAAGAGATAAGGAAATTACAGAGGAGATTGAAAAAATAGAAAATCCTTATCAACTCTCACTTAATCAACAATTAAAATTATCTATGAATATTTCCAGGCTATCTCCTGTATCATCTTTTTTTTATACCATCAGCCATTTAGCTCAAACAGATTACCTGATGCATCTACAGATTATGGCTATGTTAAAAAAATATAAGCAGGCGTTCATTGAGTATGTTAACAGAATGATGATAGAAGAAGACTCTCCTATTCCAGACCTGCTTAATAAAATTGATATTACAGAAATGCCGCAATTTGTGATGAAAAAACCACCGCTAATCGAGCTCATAAATAACATACAGAGAGATATCTTTTTGTTGATAAGTTGGTTAGTCATCTTATTTGTGACCACATATTTTACTTTCCTGAAATATGACATCAGGTAGAAAGGGGATTTTATCAGAGATGTTGTTATGGACTCTTGTTAAGAAGGAATTTTTAATAAATGTAATTAGTTTAAAATTTCTCCTTGCCTTTTTTATATGTTCTACTTCATTCATTACCGTAACCTATGTCCTTGTTTATGATTATAAAGAACGGCAAAAAGCCTATTACCTTAACCTGACATTTCATGACCAAGAATTTAAAAAATATAAAAACTATGAAGATTTAGAATGGGATGGTAAAAGTGTGGGTAAACCACCGACCCCTTTATCTATATTTGCCCAGGGATTAGAAGGGGAGATTACCTCTACCGTCCGTATTACAAGGTATGACTACCCTTTTTTAAAAGGAGGTTTCCGCAACAATTCTCTATTTCCACTTTTGGGCAAAATTGATCTAGCTTACCTTATTGCTATAGTAATGACTTTACTTGCAATCTTATTTACTTATAATGCCATTTCCGAAGAAAAAGAAAATGGCACACTGAAACTTATGTTATCTAATCCTATCTCCAGAGATAAAATATTGTTAGGGAAATTCATTGGGGGATTTTTGAGTGTGGTTACTCCATATTTAGTCTCATTTCTGGTTTCATTACTCATAATTACCGCTGTGGGTGAAATAGTGTTAAGTAAAGAAGAGATATTAAGAGTTAGCCTTTTTTTTCTCGTTTCACTCCTCTACATAAGCGTATTTTTTATGATAGGGATATTTGTTTCCACCAGGAATTTTAACTCCACAAATTCATTATTTACCTCATTATTTATTTGGATAATCCTGGTTTTGATTATGCCAAATTTGAGTATTCTTATTGGTTCTTATGTCGTCCCTACACCAGAAATTTCAGAAATACAGGGGAAAGAAGATGGTATTATTATCGAGGGAAGAGATAATTGGATGAAGAAGATTATGGAGGAAGCAAATCGGGTACAAGCACCACCTTCTTTTAAATTTGTGGAAGAGAAATACAATGAGATGCAAATAGCCAATGTGGAAAAAATAGAGCAATTAAAAAGATATTATGAGGGAATTAAATCTCATCAGTTAAATGTATGCCAAAATATTTTATCCTGGTTATCAGCAGCTGGGGCATATAATAATATTGTAACCGAATTGTGCCAGACAAATTTTGAGACACAAGAATCTTTTATAAATTCAAGTCGCAAATATCGAGTGGATTTTATTAGATATATTGAAGAACTTAAGGGAAATAATCAAAAAATTATTCTTTCTGAAGTGCCACAATTTATTTTTGAAACAAGGGACATAAAAGAAAGCACAATAAAGGTTTCTTTGGATATTTTCATACTAATAGCTTATTTTTTCTTTTTTTTCACAGGTAGTTATTTTTCATTTTTAAGGTTTGATGTGCGATAAATGTAAAACCGAATCAATGCTCTGATGGCTTACAGAAGGCTAAGAGATCTAATAAATCAATGGAATCAAAAGAGTCCAAACTTAAATTCCTTCTATTCTCCTGAAAATGTCTGTAACTCTTTGTAATTATTGTGGTTAGCGATGATGAAGTTGTTAATGGCAAACGAAAATTGACCCCCCTGGGCAAAAATATAGTATAGTGTATTCTTATGCGGAAAAGCAGTAAAACAAAAAATCATTCCGCAAAAAGGAGGAAAACACTATGCTAAAATTGGAGGAAAGGGTGGAAATAAAGGTATTAAAGGAGCAGGGATATTCAATACGGCAGATAGTGTAATCTTTAACAATCTTTCTGTCTGATTTGTTAAAAATTTTGCGACCTGTGAAATAGGTTGACATGGGAAAACAAAATTATACCACACTACTTATTGTCCGAAAAGGAGATAGGGAGATTAAGCAGAAATTCGGTGGTGTCCTAAATTAGCTAAAGTTTGTGAGAGAAAATGTCGATAAAGATAACAGAAGTACATAGTGTATTATTCTGGAGATTTTGTTTGGGAGGTGGAATAACGATGCATCCAATAGAA
>JBFLXS010000007.1 GCA_040755795.1 bacterium
ATTGATGGTGGTTGGCAACAACGAACTCCGGCAATGGCTGCTGGTCTAACCGACCACGTTTGGAGTATAGAGGAATGGCTTACCTATCCGGTTAGAGGAAGTTAGCTAATTTCGGACACCACCGAAATTTGCGGTGTTCATCTGACAAATATGTCAGGTTAACATGGTCATAATCATAATTTGACCAATCCTCAAGGCGCTGTGGAAATTCATTTCCCATTTCCTTGCATCGTTCAAACAAATCAGTACCAGGCATAGGAACAAATAGGGACAACTTGTATAGTTTTGCCTGTGGATTTTCTTCTCGCAGTCGAACCATAAGTTCAAGAGTTTGTTCAACCTCTAACCGTGTCTCACCTGGTAATCCTGCCATGAAACTGTATACCGGGATAATCCCGGCATCACGCAAGTTTCTATTGATTTCCAACACCTGTTCTACCTTAATGTCTTTGTATATGCTGTTGAGGACCCGGTCAGAGCCAGATTCAACCCCTACGAAGATTTGTTCTACACCCGCCCGACGCATCAGTTGAAGAAATTCTGATGAACTTCTGTGCAGAAAGTCAACTCGACAGTTGGCATTGTAAATGTGAACTCCCAAACCACTTTCAATAAGCATTTTAAAAATTTGTTCTACTCGATGACGGCTACCAAAGAAGTTATCATCCAGAAGGAAAATACCGCCGGCATTATAATTTTTCACTAAAGTGGTAATCTGTTCCATTACTTTCTCAGGAGACATACCACGCCAGGAACACTGATAGAATTTTGTATTATAACAATATGCACAACGAAACCTGCAGCCTCGGCTGGTAATAACTGGCAAACTGGCTCTCTTGATTCGTAACGGCTGTGTTTGATAACTGCTCAAGTCTAACAGGTCATAAGGTAAAGGAGGCAATTGCTCAAGGTCATACAGAGGAGGAGAATTGGTGGAAACTATTTTCCCATTTTTGCGGTAGCAAATTCCTGGCACATTAGACCATTCTTTTCTTTCCTCCAAAGCCTTGATTAATTCAGAAAAAGATATTTCTCCTTCTCCAACACAGGCAATATCTACCATCTCGGATTGGACTATTTGTTCCGGTAGCAAACTGGGATGAACTCCACCCCAGACAATAGGGAGCTCTGGTGCCATTTTTCTAACGGCTTGAGCTATCTCCATAGCGTGTTCAATTTGTGGGCCGGTCATAGTGGTAATACCAACCGCCAAAGTCTGAGGTTTGCTCACGGCGCGACGCAATGCGTCACGCCATCCCGCTTCTTTTCGTTGGTCAATGATGGTTACAGAATGCCCCTTTTGAACAAGTGGTGCAGATACATAGAGTAAACCCAATGGTAAAATTTGCTCACTGGGTTTATTGTAACCTGTATGAGGAAAAAGTAAAACTATGTGCCCCAATTCTTTCTCCTGAAAATACCTTTTCGATTTTGGATTGAAAAGACAACCCTCCCTAATCCAAAATTCCCCCTTACTAAACTTATCCTTACCCACATCTTTTACTGGACAATGTTATTAACTATGCATTCATTCACAATTCACCATTCACAATTTTTTCCCTAAATTCCCTTAATAATGGTGAATGGTGAATTGTGAATTGTCAATTGTCAATTATTAAAACCCCTTTCTTCTCACGCTTCACGGTGTCCACTAAAACTTGTGGGTAAGGATAAGCTTACTAAAGGGGGTTAGGGGGTTGTTATATCCCTTTCCCCTGCTCAAATATGTATTTTCATCCCCCTTTGTGTCCACGCCGTGGACATGTGTGGTTTCCCCTGAAAATAGGAAGTAGAGAGTAGAAAGTAGAAAGTAAGGAAAACAAGATTCTTCTCTCTCTACTCTCTACCATCTACTCTCTACTATTTTCATCCTCCTTGCAGAGGAAACCATAGAGATATTTTTAAAATTATTTCTTCTCTGTATCTCTGTGTCTCTGCGGGTTATCACTTTCTTGCTTTTGATTCCAGAAATGAATGGCAAAAAGTAAGGCTGCAAGTGTCCAAAAAACACGCACGGTAACATTTACTCGCAAGTTCCAGTCCACCAATCCCTGAACTAATATTGCGATGAAGCCCGCAAGAAGACCCACATTAATTGCATTCAACAGATTATCTTTACCTTTAAGGTTTAAAATTCCTACCCTGATGACCATAAAACAGATAGATAAAAACAATAGGAATCCAAAGATACCCTGTTCGGCGAAAATCAACAGGTAGATATTATGAACTGGTGGGTTCATTTCCCCCCACGGTATACCGGAATAGTCATAATCCGGCATTACAAAGGTAAAAGAATTTAAACCTGTGCCCAGCCAAAAATTCGATTGTATCATCCGCCAGGCAATGTACATACATTCAATCCGGGAATCAACTGATGCTGGGTCGCTAAGGATAAACTTCTGGATTATAGTCCCTGAAAATAAAGATCCAAGGACCAATACAAAACATAAGATAAATATCCCTGCGATAATTCTCTGGCGACTTATTGTTGGATGTAAGAACAATATTACCATAACAGCGATTGCGAAGCTAATCCAACCACCACGAGAAAGCGTTAATATGAGTGCCACTTCTCCAAATACCAAAATAGCTATACATAGTGCCTTGTACCAAATCGAGATTTGGACAAATATCAGGGTAAGTGCCAGAGGAAGTAACATTACAAGATATCCGGCAAATAGATTTGGATGACCTAACATCGCCCCGATCCTGCTGGCGCTTCTCATTCCCAGTTCTTCGGTAAACATCTCGGGTGCCTGACCCAATCGTTCAAGATTAAGATTCAACCCAGTAAAATATTGTAACAGTCCATATATTATCTGCAAAAATACACCAATCATCAATGACACGACAACCAATTTTATCTGCTTACGGGTTTTTCCATAATTGACAAGACATATAAAAAGTAACAACATTTTTGTCATACAAATAATTTCATAAGCGGCCATGGTCCGGTAGGGGGAAAAAATTATGCTCCCAAGTCCCAAAATGATGAGCAATAACCAAAATATTGCTACCGCAGGTATTTGAATTGATAACCGTCTGGTGATAAAATCTTTAATCAAATATGCATACAATATGACGAGAAACAAATCTGTTGCCTCGATACGCAATGCCCATTCTCCACCAAAGTGAGGGTAAGATTTCAAGTATTTAGCCAAATTCAATGGGAGAAACAGGATTAGCCCACTGAGAAAACAAACTTGGGGGTTCCCCGAAAGTATGACGATTATAAAAATGAATAAACTTGATAAAACAGAATAACTGATAATTGGAGTGTTTTCAAAAACAACAATTAATGTCATGAATCCTAGAATAGAAAAAAGAAGAATTAGAATTAAATTGCCTGCAATTTTATGAGAATATTGTGCCTGGAGATGATTCATAAAACCTATTTTCCTTACCTTGAAACAATTATCAACCCCATTTTACGGAGATTGCATTTATTCAGTATGTTTCTATAAGATTTGATTTCTGACCACTGGCTTACCTTCGACATCACCAGAAGCATTGTGCAATCCACAATTGATGGGAAGGCAAATGCTGATGGGTCTTCCATCACAGAATCCGAACTCAGCAGAACAACATCAAATTGTTCCTGCAATTGGGTTAGTTTTTCCTTCAGTTGATTTGATGTCATCAGATGGGTCATTCCATAATTGCTCTTGCCGGCAGGCAAGAAAAATACTTTGGGATAGTCAGTTAGGTGAATGAGTGAATCAGTTAATGGCTGGGTTCCATCAAGCATATTCAAGAAGCCCGGCGAGGAAGAAATTTTAAATTCTTTACTCAATAGATTGTCTCTAAAGAATGCATCTATAATCAGCACCTTGCGATTTTGATCTATAGCAAGAAACTCAGCCAGTTCTAATGCAAACTGACTTGTTACTTCTGGCAAGTAAGGACATGAAAGCATCAGGCAATACCCTCGTTCAGAGCCACCAAGTTCGAAGTGCAACTGCATGGCTAACTTGTGATATGATTTGTTGTATTGGTTATTTTTCTTATATCGGCTCTCAGACCACCCTGATAGCCAACCCTTTTTTTGTTCAGGGGTGAATTGGGAAGGTGTTTTATTCCTATGTATGCCCAGATGAACATTTCCATATACTGGAATATCCAGGATATGTCCAACATCATCTTCACTGTAAATAGTTTCATTAAAATAGTTAGCAATGAAGCCGGCAATGATGCCTAATAGTATTCCTATCAGCACGGCTATAAACAAATACAGTTTTACCTTTGGCCGTATAGGTCTCTCCGGTATCTGGGCTGTTTCGATAAGTTTCAAACTTGCAGTTTTCTCTGATTCGGTAACTGCGGAGATAAAAGCCTGTCGCTGTTTACTAAGTAAAGTCCGATATTCCGTATCTGCCAGAACAAGTTCTCTGGTGAGTCTCTGCAAGACACGCTGTTTGAAAGGCAAGTCTTTCAGACTATTTTTATATTGATTTACAATCTCCTGAATTTCGGTTTCCCCTGCTCGAAGTTGAGCCAATTGAACCAGAAGGTTAGTGCGCTCAGCACGTAAGCTGGACCAGATTGGATTGGATTTCTCTATTTTACCGCTAATGACCATTTCTTCCGACTCTTTAAGCATATCCTTCAACCTGCTAATATTACTTTTTAATTCCTCGACTTCCTGAGAATCCTCTGTATATCTATTCTGCATTTGAATCAACATCATTTCATAGTTTAGCAGATTTGCCTTCATCTTGCTGTGAATTTCGTTGAGACTCAGAGACCGAGAATCAATCTCCATTTGTCCTTCATTTTGAAGTAAATGCTCTATCTCCGCCAGCCGTGCTTCTAATCCCTCGATGGATGCCCTGGTGGTTAGTAATTCTGCCTCCTGGTCAGTTAATATCTTGACATCACTATGCTCTTTTTCGAACTCAAATTTGATATTGTTCTTAACAACATAATCCTCTAATTCTTTTTCTATCTTTTCCAATTTTTCGTGGGCTCTTTTCACCTGTGTATTCAGGATATTGGCGGCAGATATCGCTTCCTCTTCGTGTTGTTGTCTCCTATATTGGAGATATACCTTAGTGAGTTCATTAGCGATTTCCGCCACTCTCTTGCCAGGAGCAAGAACACTAATCTCGGCTACATTAGAGTTGCCAATGGCACGAACATTGATGCCCTTCTGGAAATCAAAGATAGTTTTTGCTAATTCTATTTCTTGCGGTGTAAGATTAAATGGACTTTTCTCGGGTGGAAAGAAAAAATTCTTAATGCGTTTATACTTCCGTCCAATCCATGAACGACTCCACATATCGGTGATGTGGCGCATCAATGGGTGATAGACATCGTCATACTTAAGATTAAGGTTCTCTACAACTTTTTTCACCACCGGCCCAAGTTTGGCCATTTCTGCCTCGGTTTTAGCCTCTTCTGCCTTGCGAAAAATATTCCACTGCCCATAGAATTGATCTTTAATTTCATCTTTTTCCTTCTCGACCAAAATCTTAACCGAAGCTTTATAGACCCACGGAAATAGTTGAATGTAAAGCAGAGTTAGAGCCACCGTAAATAGACATGTGCCCAGCACAATCCATTTGTACCGAATGGTAATATTCCAAATTGTGTTTATTGACCGACGGACATCAAAGGAATCAATTTCCATAATTTACTCCTCTTCTCCCAAAATTTCTATTAACCGTAATGTGGTCAGGATATCAATAGCTCCTATAAGGATTTTGTTTATATGCTGTTCGATAAATATATCTACACGGGCAATGAAGGTCTTTGGAACGAAGATTATATCATCCGCCTGCAAGGGGACATTGTGCAAAGTTATGTATGAAGCACTCTGACCTTTCAACTGCAAATTAACGCGGGTGGCGGTGAGGTAATTATCTTCGGTAACTCGAATGATTATGACGCTGTTTCGTTTCGCCTCGTTGGTGAAGCCACCGGCACGAGTTACTGCCTGAAAAGCCGTGGCGGCATCATGGACAGATACGACTGACGGAGTAGTAACCTCGCCGATAACATATATCACCGGCGGCTGAAATTTTGTTACAATTACTGTTACTTCCGGCTCTTTCAAACGGTGTGAAAACATCTCGGTTAACTTTTTATCCAATTCCCCGGGCGTTAAACCGGCTGCCTTAACATCGTCAAGGATAGGTAGAGATATGTAACCGTCAGGTCTGATGGTGCATACACGGGTTATCTCAGGATGCTTAAGTAAGACTACTTCAACAATGTCCTCCGGGACAAGAACATATTCTTTATGAAACCGTGTCGTAGCCACCGCGATTTCAGGCAAAACCGACATACGAATTTCATCACCTTTACTAATCTTCGCTGACCGATTAGTGGTTACGCATCCCTGTGTCAGTAGCATAATTGTAAAAATTACTATAACTTTAAATAATCTTTCCGTCTTTTTCATAATCTTAATTCGTAGGTA
The DNA here is from genome assembly GCA_040755795.1 of bacterium. Taxonomy (NCBI): domain Bacteria; species bacterium. Next base: position 6,422 of record JBFLXS010000007.1, read on the forward strand.
TTTAGTCTCTAATAAAAGGGAAAAACTGGAGAAACACTCATGCCCCTGCATTTTTAGCAACCGTTACTTGTAACCGTTCAGGTAATCCTTTACCGCAGAGACGCAGAGAAACAGAGAGGAAAATATCTTTTTTTTTTCGTGTTTTTTGCGTTTTTCGGTGTTTAAAAAGGCTTAAAAACAGTTAGTCGAAAGTCCGTATTAAAAGATTAATAACCAACGAAAGACCCGAAATGTACAAAAAAAGGAAATCTCTGTCTCTGGTGAATAGATTTTAATTTTTTCTCTGCGTCTCTGTGTCTCTGCGGTGAACAGTTACCGTTACTTTTTCCAATGTTTTTTCCAATTCCTTGCCAAATCTTTCCCATGAGTAATTTTTCTGCATCATTTCTTGAGCACGATATCCACGGCGTTGTGCTTCTTCTGGATTAGAAATGACATCCAACATTACCTCTTCTAATGCCTTTGCATCTGCTGGCGGCACAAGGTATCCTGTCTCTCCATCCTGAAGTATTTCTGATATGTTTCCAACCCGTGTTGCTATAATCGGCTTACCAACAGAACAAGCCAGTGGTAACACTGCACTCTGGTATAAATAGGTATATGGTAACACAACTACATCACTGGCAATTAAAAAGTCTTCTGCTACCTCTTCTGACACAAGTTCTGAACGAAATAGTACTCGCTGACCAATCCCAAGTCTTTTCACCTGCTCAAAATACGGCTTCAGACTCACCTTCCACGGCCGACCTATGACCAATAGTCGAGCCTTTGGCTCTTGAACTAATACCCCAGCAAAGGCATCTAACAAATATTTCAAACCCTTATTTTTCTTAATCTGTCCAAAACAAAGTATAATTGGTTCATCTATCTGTAACCCCAATTTTTCTCGCGATATAATTTGGTCTTTGCGACAAAAAGTTTTCTTACCCTCATTCATTCCCAAAAATACTACCTGAATTTTGGACAAAGGAATTCCAAAATTAGAAATAAGCTGATTTTTGCCGTATTCGCTGAATGCCAAAATTACCGTAGCGTTATTATATATCTTGTGATAAGAATGACAATATTCTTTATTAGAAGACAACGGCAATATATCATGGGCTCCAAGTATAGTAGGAATACCATGATTCCGCAAATTTCGGATAAATAGATTATCCAGAGTAATTTGCAAGATGTAGTAATAAATTACCACATCCGGCTGAAAGCGACAAATTTGCCTCCAAACTCTTATTAAAGAACGGACATAGTTGATTCCTTTCAGTACAAAATTATAATTCCCAACTATGCCCTTAAAAGGGGTAATTTGCTCAAATTCAGACTCCGCATTTAGAAATGGATATTTCTCGTTTGTAGCCAAAATAACCTTGTGTCCCTTTTGGGCTAAATAACGACAAATCTCCTTGTCGTGCAAACCAAGAATATGTCCAATAGGATCTGCAAAAAATATTTTCATCTTATATCTTTTACTCTTAAATCAAAGATTAGAATGCAAAAGTAGTGCTATACACCTTGACCAGCCATAACTGCCCATATAGTCCGAATTAGTATTTTAAAATCCAGCCACAAAGAATAGTTGTCAATATATTCCAAATCCATACGCATCCATTCTTTAAAGCTAATCTTATTTCTACCGCTTACCTGCCATATACAGGTTAGCCCGGGTTTCATGCTCAATCTACGATATTGATATGAGTCGTATTTCTCCACCTCTTCAGGTAGAGGAGGACGGGGACCAACTATACTCATTTCCCCCTTGAGAACATTGAAAAATTGTGGCAATTCATCAAGACTGTATTTTCTTAAGAAACGACCAAATTTGGTAATTCGTGGGTCATTGCGGATTTTAAATACAGGCCCATCCATTTCATTCAAATGTTTCAGAGAATTCTTCTTTTTCTCTGCATTGATAACCATAGTGCGAAATTTGTAGAAGCAGAATTGGCGACCATTAAGTCCAACGCGGGTTTGTCGGAAAAGAACGGATTCTCCCTTGCGAGAGGTCAATTTGATAATAAGAATTATCGGCAGCATCAGAACCGGACCCAGTACCAACAGTGCCAACAATGCACCTACCCGGTCAAAGACACTTTTCACAAAAAGTGCCATATTTTTCTCTTCAGAAATAGAGGGAAAAGCAAATTCCATTTTTAAAATTAACCTCCCGCATTTCTTCCTGATATCTCTCTAATTCCCCTCCCTCTAACATACACTGAGATATTTGTAACCCTATTTCGCAAGTCGAATTTTTTTACTAACTTAAGTATAATACAGATGTTATATTATGTCAAGAAAATTTTTTAGGCTGAAGTTTTGAATGTTGTTTCTTTCAGCCTATAACCTATTTTCATCGCTCTATCCTCCACAGGTTAATGTTCGTTCCCCCAAATAACTAACCCATTACTTAATCCTAAAAAAATCTTCTTGACTTTTATTTTATTTTGTGATATATTATATTTTGCAGGAGGTGAGAAAATGAATATCAATGATATTAAGGCAAAGGCTAAAGAAGTTGGGGTCAAAGCAGGTAAAATGAATAAAGGTGACCTGATTCGAGCCATCCAATCTACCGAAGGGAATTTCCCATGTTTTGAAACAGCGACAGATTATTGTGACCAGAATAATTGTGCCTGGATGGAAGATTGCCTATCCAATAAGAACAATTAGGAAGTATTCAGCCATCAGGTAAAAGAAGGTTAATGCGATGGTTAATCTTAAGTGGAAGGAATTAAAGGTTCAACGGTAACTAATCCTTTTTGTTCAACCTTAATCTTCTTCAACTGATGGCTGAAACTAACACCTGAACCCTGACAAAAGACGAGGAGATATTTCATGCCTTTTACTATTCTTCGCACTGGTGTTGGTTCATCACCATCAATATCCACCATTAAAACACTTCAAAAATTAGGTGTAAGAGTTATAGGTGTTGATAGTCATCCGTTATCTATTGGTTTTTATTTTGCCAATGTTGGATATTGCATCCCAAAGGCAGATGCACCTGATTATATTTCTACCTTAATAAAAATTTGTACCAAAGAAAAAGTGAATGCTATCTTACCCGCTGTAGATGAAGAATTAGTAGTTTTATCGAGGCATAAAGAGGAATTTGAAAAAAAGGGTATTTTGCTTGCGGTGGCAGAAAAGGAAGTAATTGAAATCTGCTTTGATAAATTAAAAACTTACAACTTTTTTCTTCAGAATAACATTTCGACCCCTTCTACTTTTGATGCCTTAAAGATTAATTTAAAAGAAATAATCTATCCCAGTATTATCAAACCCCGCTTTGGTCGCGGAGAGCGCGATGTCTATAAAATTAATAACCAAAGAGAGTTTAAATTTTTTAGGCAGTATGTTAAAAAGCCTTTAGTTCAGGATTATATTGAAGGACAGGAATATACGATTGATATTCTGGCTGATTTTAATAGTAAGGTTTTATGTCTCGTGCCGCGAAAAAGACTTCAAGTTGAATCAGGTATCTCAATTAAAGGAATAACAACTTATAAAAAAGAAATAATTGATAGTTGCCTTGATATTGTCCAAAAATTAGGCATAATTGGACCGGCTAATATTCAATGTTTTATTGATAAAAACAATACCTTACTTTTTACTGAAATTAATCCAAGATTGGGAGGAGGAGTGGCACTTTCAGTCGCCGCTGGCTCAAATATTCTGGCAAATTTAGTCAGGTTACTTAAAGGTAAATCAGTAAAATCTTGCCTTGACTTCCAGAAAGATTTATTAATGTTACGATATTGGGAAGAAAAATTTATGTAAGTATTTAGCCACAGATGAACACGGATAAAACACGGATTTTTTGTAAGCGTTCAGCCACAGAGGCACAGAGTTCACAGAGAATTAAGTAAATTAACCACAAATGGATACGAATTAACCTCTGACATCCCATAAATGTAGTGCGAACCTTTAAGTTCGCCTTTTGGCTTGCCAGAAGCGAAGATAACGCACTACAAATCTTTTTGTATTTGTGTTCATTCGTGATTATATATTCCCTCTGTGTTCTCTGTGACTCTGTGGCTATATCCCTGAACGGTTACGATTTTTTCGACCGGTGAAATAGGTTTTAAAGAAAAAGCAAAAAACCTCCGATTTTTAACACTGAAAGTGTTAAATTTCAAATAACCGTAGATGCAATCTACGGAAAGAAACTCTTGCTTGGTAATCGACCCTGAAAGGGTCGAATTTTATCCATCGTTTGAAATTCAACCCTTTCAGGTTTGATAAAAAAGATAGACTTATTTCACATATCGGATTTTTTTAATAGACTGCAACAAAATTACTTTTCAAGTTGGTAGTCTCCAAAATGAACGCACATATCAGGCTGATAAGAATTAAAATAATATGGTAACTATTCAGCCACAGATGGACACGGATGAAACACGGAAAATCCCACTACAGCGTATTTGCCTGCAATTAGGGTTGTAGGGACAACCCCCTTGTGGTTGTCCGCCTCCGGAACGGACAGGGACAAACCCTGTCCTTACACTTCCGTCTTCTGTCCTCTTTTATTTATCCGTGCTAATCCGTGTTAATCTGTGGCTAAATAGTTACTCGTGTCTTACTTTATCCATCTTCCCTTTTTTCGTTTTCCCACTTTCAGAAATAGTGGATGATTGGTGGGATATTTCACATTTATCCTGGGAGGTTAAAGTTGGCTGAAGGGTAAAGGTATTTGGAAGAGAGTAAGATAATGGTAAATTAACAGGTAAAGGTGAGGATTCCACAAATAGTTTTGGTAAGATCTGGTTTTTGACAAATCTGATGTTATCCTCTGTCAATAAGGCATTTTGGGTATATTTACATCCTGGATTCCAGAGTAGCCATTCATCTACTCCGTGAGCATAGACCGCATTGATTTGGTCTCTGACTTCTTTTGCCCCATAGGTGTATTCAAGTGAAAAATCCTGGAGCCAGGGTCGAATTTTACAGTTTGTCTCTTTAATCTGTTGATTTGCATCTTTTATACTTAAGAAAATAGTTTTATAAGGTTGCGAATCAGGGTTAGATATGCCATAAGAGCCTTTGGCATAGTGAGAAGGATAGACCATTGGTGAGATAAAATCTACATATTCAGCTATCTGCTTAAATTTCTGACCTATGCCAATCCCATTTTTGCAAAGCGTAGTTAAACCAAAAACATCTATGGATAAAAATGCAGCTGCGCCGAGTGTTTGTTTAGCAAATTTGATAAATTCAATAATGGTATCTGCCTGTTTTTGCGTAGAATGTTCCTCGCCATACCAACAATTACTTATCAAGCCATCTGACGGGAATCTGACATAATCGAACTGAATTTCATCAAAACCTCTTTTAACTGCATCCAGAGCAATATCAAGATTATATTTCCAGACCTCTTTTAGATAAGGATTGACCCAACTTTGACCTTTATCGTCGCGCCAAACCTTACCTGATTTATCCATAACCGCTAAATATGGTTTTTTGGTTGCCAGATAATTATCTTTGAATACAGTAATTCTGGCAATTTTGTAGAGGCCGTATTCATCACATAAAGCGATAATTTCATCAATATTTTTAATTCGTCTCTTAACAGCCTTAATTTCTTTTGCCAATGGCACATCTACATCGTAGGCAATAATTCCATCTACTTCTTTAATGTCAATTACTACGGTATTAAGTTCAGTTTCATTGATTAAATTGAGGGTTTTTTGAAAGAGGTTTTTATTCCCTGCAACCCAACTGGTAATATGGATTCCTTTGACTTTAAATGGTGACGAGATTGCAGTAGGTGAGCCTGGCGAGGTAAATTGTGCCTCACTGTTTATAGGGCAGAAAGAATATATAATGCCAATAAGGAATAAGATTAGTTTATTCTTCTTGTTTAAATTCATAGACTTCAGTTCCACCAGCATAAATTCCACGAACATTCAATCTAAACTCTTCAGGATTACTGGAGGCATCGAGTGCATCTTCAAAGGTAACTAAACCATTTTGATAAAGGTAGACTAATGATTGGTTAAATGATTGCATCCCATAAAATTTTCCGCCAGTAATAGCTGATGAAATTTGAGGCGTTTTTCCTTCTTCGATTAATTTTCGCACTAACGGTGTCACGGTCAAAATTTCCACAGCCGGCACCCGACCATGACCATCCGCTCGGGGTAATAATCGTAGAGAAACTATGCCTTTCAAGACAAGTGAGAGCTGCATCCGCACCTGGTTATGTTGATAAGGTGGGAAGAAATTAATTATTCGTTCTACTGTTTGCGGGGCATCAATTGTGTGCATTGTCGTTAACACTAAATGTCCGGTTTCTGCGGCAGACAAGCACGCTGAGAGACTTTCTATATCACGCATTTCACCTATCAGTATCACATCTGGATTTTGACGAACAATGTGTTTTAGTGCCTCGGCAAAGGAAAGGGTATCCATTTCTACTTCTCGTTGTTCAATAACCGATTCCCGATCTCGATGTAGAAATTCAATTGGGTCTTCCACCGTAACGACATGAGCCCGCCGAGTAGAATTTATGTGGTCAAGCATTGCGGCTAAAGTTGTAGATTTACCTGAACCCGTCGCCCCGGTAACGACAATTAGTCCCCTTGGGATACTGGCTAAATCCCGAATTACCTCAGGCAAATATAACTCTTCAAAACCCGGTATCTCAAAAGGAATCATTCTAAAAACAAGTGCTGTGGTATTTCTTTGACAAAACATATTACATCTAAATCTACCAATCCCGGAGGCACTATAGGCTAAATCCAATTCATAACTTTCTTCAAATTTCCGTTTTTGGTCATCATTCATAATCGAATAGGCTAATTCCGAGGTTTCTGCTGGTGAAAGTCTGGGAAATACATCCACTTTATTATCTTGCATCATATAGGTTAATTTACCATCTATCCGCAGGACCGGTGGACTACCTACTTTAAGATACATATCTGAGGCTTTTTCATTTACCATTTTTCGTAAATATTCATTAACATGCATCTTCTTCTGAAAATAGTAGTCAGTAGTTAGTAGTCAGTAGTCAGTAATTACTGTCCACTGGTTACTGGTCACTAATCACTATTTTTATCTCCTTTCGAAAATAGTAGTTAGTAGTCAGATTAAGAAATATTCTGTCTACTATACTTTAGAGAGGCATATTTTGTGATTTCCTGTTACTATCAACTCAGGTTATCGGTTATCAGTTATCGGTTATCAGGTTATCGGTAAAGAGCAAGCAGTAGCCTGCTATCTCAAATTACCGATTACCTGATTACCGATTACTTTAAATAATCACAATTTATACCCCACTGAAGTATATCTACTTAATTTAATCTGCCTGTCTTCTTAAGAAAGTAGGGATTTCGAAGAGGTCGCTATTATAAACATTAATTCTTTCCTGGATTGCTTCCTGTTGTTTTTCATATTCGGCTTTTTTAAATGTTTTTTCTCCTTTGAAACTTTCCATATCTATTGTTTTCGCCTGTGATTGTGGCACTCGTTCTATTTTTGGAATTGTTTTCCCAAATCCAGTGGCAATGACTGTAATTTTTATTTCACCCTGAATCGCTTCAGAAGTAACCGCACCAAAGATAATATTTGCATTTCTATCTGCCTTTTCTGTAATAAAAGTAGCGGCTTCATCTATTTCGGATAAAAGCATATCTGTTCCACCAGTAATATTTATCAATATTCCTTGAGCACCCTCAATAGATGCTTCTTCTAACAAGGGGGATGAAACGGCGTGTTGAGCGGCATGTAGGGCTCGATTTTCACCGGTGCCGACTCCAATGCCCATCAGTGCATTTCCTTTAGAAGACATAATTGTCCGCACATCGGCAAAATCAAGATTAATTATTCCCGGGATAGTAATTAAATCTGATATTCCTTGAATAGCCTGTCTTAAGACATTATCTGCGACTTTAAAGGCATCCAGGATAGTTGTATTTTTTTCAACAACACCTAATAATTTCTGATTGGGAATGGTAATAAGTGTATCAACCTTATCAACGAGTTCTGCTAAACCTAATTCACCCTGCTGGATGCGTTTTTGTCCCTCAAATAAAAATGGTTTAGTTACAACGGCAACAGTAAGAGCACCTGATTCCCGTGCAATTTCCGCAATAATTGGTGCGGCTCCTGTGCCTGTTCCACCACCCATACCCGCGGTGATAAATATCATATCTGACCCGGCTAATGCTTCCTGGAGTGTTTCTCTATCTTCTTGTGCGGCTCGCTGTCCTATTTCTGGATTAGACCCAGCACCTAACCCTTTGGTCAATTTACCACCAATCTGTATTTTGTATGGGACAATTGATGTTTTTAGCGCCTGGGCATCCGTATTAGTCACTATAAATTCAATACAACTATTGCTCATTCGATTAGCAAACATACCATTAACCGCATTACTTCCCCCTCCGCCGACACCAATTACTTTAATCTTCGTTGGTGATGTTACATCATTTTCAAATTCAAAACCCATGAATTTTTACCCCCTTGTGTTTGGTAACTGGTAATTAGTTACCAATTACCAGTTACCAGTTAACCGATTAGTTAGTTTATAATTTCGTGAAGCCCTATTAATTTTGGATTTTAGATTGGGAAAAGATTTCCATCAATCCAAAATCTAAAAGAATTCTCCAACCCATTCTTTCATTCGATTCAGAACTCTTTGAAAGGCATTTCTTCCACCCAATTTAGTTTTCTTGCCTTCTAATTTATGCATCATACCATAAGTTACCAGTCCGACACCCGTTGAGTATAGTGGTGAATTAACCACATCGACTAAACCACTTACTCCCCGTGGGTAACCAATTCTAACGGGTAAATCAAATACCCGTTCGGCTAATGCGGCTGTGCCTTCTAACATCGAAGCGCCACCTGTTAAAACAACCCCTGAAGTAACTAAATTTTCATAGCCAGTCATTCTTATTTCTTGATTTATCAAGCTGAAGATTTCTTCCATTCGTGGTTCAATAATCTCAGCTAATACCTGTCGCGGCAAAGTTCTTTCTTTGTATTCTCCTACTGATGGAATACCAATCGTCTCACCATTTTTAATTAAAGAACCCATACAACAGCCATAATTTATTTTAATCTTCTCTGCCTCAACAATTGGTGTTCGTAATCCAACAGATATATCTTTCGTCACATTATCTCCACCAATAGATAAAACCCCTGTGTGCCAGATACTTCCATCAATGAAAATAACAATATCGGTCGTTCCACCACCAATATCTACCAGAACAATACCTAAATCTTTTTCATCTTCAGTTAAAACTGCATAGGCATCAGCTAAAGGTTCAAGGACAATATCATCCACCTCAAAGCCGGCTCGATTAACACATTTGATAATATTTTGAGCCGAGGTGACGGCGCCGGTAACAATATGAATTTCTACTTCTAATCGAACTCCAGACATTCCAACGGGTTCTTTTATTCCATCCTGACCGTCGATAATAAATTGTTGTGGTAAAACATGAATTACTTCGCGGTCAAGTGGGATAGATACGGCTTTGGCGGCATCTATGACGCGTTCGACATCTGCCTGAGTTACCTCGCGACCCCTTGAAATAGCAATGACACCATGACTATTCATCCCTTTTATATGCCCACCGGCAATACCAGCAAATACCGATGATACCTCTACACCGGCCATAAGTTCGGCTTCACTGACCGCATTCTCAATAGATTTAACCGTAGAATCAATATTTACAACTACCCCTTTTCGTAATCCATGAGAAGGACTGGTGCCCACTCCGATTACTTCCACCCTATCTTCATCAATCTCTCCTATAACGGCACAAACCTTTGTTGTCCCTATATCCAATCCAACGATTATATCTTCTTTTGCCATTTAATATCTCCTTATTTTTGGTAATTGGTAACTGGTGAATGGTAATTAGTTAGCAAGTACCCGCTACTTACTTTTAATTTCGTAAAATCCTATTTATTCTGGCAGTCCAAATACCTTTACTTGCTGATTATTTCTATCTACTACATAGATATTGCCCTTATTGTCGCAGAGAATACCTGCTGGTTTATTCAACCTATTTTATTGTATCATAAAACTACCCATTTTGTCAATTTTTTTTATTAGATTTTTTCTCTATCTTTAACAATAATATTATCAAATCTTAAATCAATATATTCTGGATATTCTGATTTTTCCCGGTAGTAGTCCAAAATTATTTTTAATTCCTTTAATCTTTCAACTAATCTTTTTGGTTCTAATTGATGTCCCAGATGTATTTTTGTCTCGTCAAATTTTGTAATGAGTAATATATCATATTGATGGGCAATATCAATGCACAAAAGATCAGGTAGTAATTCAATTTCGTGTTCTTTTATTTGTGAAATAACTAATAAGGCATCAGTTAATTCTTTATTCGTAAGCGGTATGCCTGTTTTTAAAGTTCTAATGCCTGTGATAACAGGTAATTCTTGTTCATTTTCCATTTTAAAAGCAATAAGGTTTTTGTCAATTCCAAATACCCGCGAATCAATTAATATCTTTGCTACTGGCTTTCGTGGTTTAACTTTAATCACTATGTCTTTTGGAAATTTTCGCTGAATAACGATATATTCTATCTTAGGATTTTTTAATAATGTATTTTTTAAATCTGTAAATTTTATCTTAAATATACTTGGCTCGACACTCGAATAATTCTTTAGGCAAAACTCTTTAAATGTCTTCAAAATCTCTTCTTCTTCGATTATCCCCTTATTTTCTAAAATAATAATTGGTTTTTTAACTTGAAATTTATGAGAACTCATCAGGAAAAATGGTAATTGGATAATTTGCCAGAGAATAACTATGACTAAAATTAAGATAGATAACTTGATAAATCTTTTAAGGTATGTTTTAATGAGTCTCTTTCGTCCCTTTTTGCTTCGCCATTTATCTTTTCTGCCACTTAGTTGTTGGGCTAAACCTTTGTGTTTCATTTCTCCATTCCTCCATTCCTCCTTCCTTTTGGTAAATGGTAACTGGTGAATGGTAATTAGTTACCAATTACCAATTACCAATTAACCGATTATTTACTTTTAATTTCGTGAAGCCCTAATTTTTTAGGAATAATACTTGAATAAAGCATTTTCAGTATCAGTTCATCATAACTAATCCCAACTGCCTTCGCACACGCGGGCAGGTCAGATAAATCCGTTAATCCTGGAATAGTATTAACATCATGCACATAAGGGATACCAATTTTATCTACGATTATATCTACCCGTGAAAATCCATGGCAGTTGAGGGCTAAATGTGCCTTTAAAGCCGTCTCTTGAGTTTTACGATAAATATCCTCTGGTAATCTTGCTGGAATAACGAATTGTGTCATTCCTTGAGTATATTTTGCGTGATAATCATAGAATTCATTTTTTGCCACTAATTCTAAAATAGGTAATGCCTGAATATCATTTCCACACCCTAATATTCCCACAGTTACCTCTGTGCCGTCAATGAATTCTTCGATAAAGGCATTATTAAATTCTAGCATTATGCCTTCAATAACCTTAAGTAAATCTTTTCTTTTTTTAACAATCGTTACCCCAATACTTGAACCTTCTGATATTGGCTTTGCTACGACTGGCAGGTCAAAATCTCTTAATACCTGTTCACATTGACCAGTTAACTCATTTACGGAATTAAAAACATAATATTTAGGTGTGGGAATATCACAGGCATTAAATATTCTCTTTGAGGCGACCTTATCCATACCTAATGCAGAAGCCAATACTCCAGAACCAGTATAAGGTATGTCAAGTAATTCCAGTAATCCCTGAACACACCCGTCTTCTCCGTAGCGACCGTGAAGGGCAATAAAGGATACATCTATATTCTGGAGTTTATCCAGAAAATCTTTTTCTGCCGGGTCTATGGCTACCGCGACAAGTCCTTGTTTTTGAAGTGAAGATAAGACTTTATTCCCGGAACGAAATGACACCTCCCGCTCACGACTCTTACCACCCAACAAAACCCCTATCTTTTTATCTAAAAAGTGTTCTTTCATTTCTACCATTTCCATTAAATAATAATAATTTCTTCTTCCAGTCCAATGCCAAATTTATCAAAGACACTTTTTTTTATCTTTGTAATTAAATTTAATATATCCATTGCGGTTGCCGTGCCATCATTCAGGATGAAATTAGCGTGTTTATTGGAAATATAGGCACCGCCTATTCTTAATCCTTTTAATCCTACATCATCAATTAGTTTTCCGGCAAAATTTCCTGGTGGATTTTTAAAGATACACCCGGCACTTCTATAACCTTGAGGCTGAGTATCTTTTCTTTTTTGCTTATAATCTTGCAAAACAGTGGTTATGTGCGAGATTTCGGCTTTTTTTAATAAAATTTCTACCTCTAAAATAACATATTTCCTTAAATTGCTATTTCGGTAGGAAAAACCGCATTCTTTATGAGATAATTTATTATCGAGTATTTTAACGAAACTAACACAGTCACCAATGGATTTTTCCTGTATTCCTGCATTGCCTATCACGGCACCGCCAATAGTTCCCGGGATGCCAACTGCAAATTCTAACCCACTCAATCCTCTTTTACAAGTTAGATTAACTAATTTTGGTAGTTCAACTCCTGCACCAGTAATTATCCTGCCGTTGTCAAGCCATCTTATCTTTTTAAATTCATCCACTAATTTAATAACGACCCCGCGAATTCCCTTATCCGTGACTAAAACATTTGAACCTCCACCTAAAACGAAAAACGGTGTCTTAAATTGAGCACACAGGCTTACTACCTGTTTTAATTCCCCCTCATTACCAACCTCTACGAATATATCGGCTAAACCACCGACTTTAAAATAGGTATGGCAGCTCATTGGCTCGTTAAGTTTAACTTTATTTGTTATTTTCTGAAGTTCTAAAACTAAATTCATATTTAATACTTGCCAATTTGATAAACTTGCAGGTCTTTCCTGAAAATCGGGACTCGGGACTCGGGGTTCGGGATTCGGGAAGGCTGGTAGCCGCAGGCTTCAGCCTGATTTCACCTGAACCATCAAACCATCAAACCCATTTTCATCTTCGTTTGTGCTCACTCCCTGTGGGCATGAGCGTTCTCCTGAAAATATCCGCAAGATTTTACCGCAGAGGATACAGATTTTTAATTTTTTATCTCCCACGCTGGCGGGATTAAGGGGTTAAGGAATTCTTTTATTCCCGAGTCCCGAGCCCCGAGTCCCGAGTCCCGAGCCCCGAGTCCCGAGCCCCGAGTCCCTTAATTTTCACCCCCTTTGTGTGCCGCAAGGACAGAGCTGTTTCTATATATTTCTATGATTTCTGTTCCTATCTTCCAAACATCGCCTGCACCGAGAGTGACAACAACATCATCTGGTTTTGCCACATCCAGTAAAAACTCGATTACCTCTGGAAATGAATTAATAAACATCACCTCTGGATAGTCTTGTTTAACCAAACTCTCAACGATTAAAGATGAATCCACACCTGGAATTGGTTTTTCGCCTGCGGGATAAATTGGCGTAACAATGACCACACTTGCGTCATTAAATGCCTGACCAAATTCCTGGGCTAATGCCTTTGTTCGTGTGTAGCGATGTGGTTGAAATACGGCAATAATTCGTTTTGGTTTTTTATGTTTAATTGTGGCTAAAGTTGCTTTTATCTCTGTTGGATGATGGGCATAATCATCGATGATGGTAATTCCATTAACCACCCCTTTAATCTCAAGTCGGCGATGCACCCCACCATAACTACTTAAGGCATCCTTGATAACAGATAAATCAATTCCTAATTCCAAACCCACAGCTACGGCGGCTAATGAATTACTCAAATAATGCACTCCAGGAATATTAACCCTGATTTTAGTTAATTTTTTATCATTTATCACTAATGTATATTCTGAATAAGAACCGTTAAGCACTACTTCGGTGGCTTTAATCTGTGCCTCCTGACTCAAACCATAGGATGTCCATTTCCTTTCTATTTTTTCCATTATATCATGGAGATTTGGACAATCCAGACAAAAGATTACCCGTCCATAAAACGGCACTTTGTTCATAAATGTAAGAAATGCAAGTTTAATTTCATCTAAATTCTTATAAAAATCAAGGTGTTCACGGTCAATATTAGTTACAACAGAGATGATGGGCGAAAGTTTTAAGAAACTTCCATCACTTTCATCTGTTTCTGCAACCATATATTCAGAATTACCCAATCGGGCATTACTTCCAATATCGTTAAATCTGCCGCCAACGACAACAGTTGGGTCGAATTCAGCTTTAGTTAAAATTAATGAAATCATTGAAGTTGTGGTTGTTTTGCCATGTGCGCCGGCAATGGCAATCCCATATTTAAGCCGCATCAACTCGGCAAGCATCTCCGCACGAGGGATAACTGGTATTCGCTTAGATTTAGCATACGCTACTTCCACATTATCCTCACTAACCGCAGAAGAATAAACTACAACATCTACATCTTTAATATTATTAGCATTATGTCCATAATATATTTTTCCACCTAACATTTCAAGCCTTTTTGTGGTATCACCGGGATGAATATCTGACCCACTTACCTGGCATTTCAGATTTAACAACACCTCAGCAATACCACTCATACCACTACCACCGATACCAATTAAATGTATATGTTGGCCTTGTTTAAACATCCTTGCTACCTCTTTTGTGTAAAAATATTTCTTATATAACAATTTCTTTTACAAATGATTTAATATATTCTTTAAATAAAGGGTCGCTTAATTCATATTGACCTTTATCTATTTTTTTCAAATAGCCTAACATTTCTAATTGAGATGTAATGTAATAAATCTGTTGTCGTTCTAAGTGGCGCAAATTATATGGGTTAGAATTACCTGAGGCGATAAAGCGGATTACTTCTAAAAAATTCTTCTTTGTTTTAAGTTTCTCCCATATTTGTTCAAAATATACTCTTTCAGTATTCAATGCTTCCTGGATGGCAATATCAATATCTTCTTTATTGATTGTTTGCCCATTTCTTAATAAGTAAATATTTTGGCAGAGTAATTGAGTATAGTAAGGATGTCCCCAAACCCTATCAATTATCTCACCAGCGAGTTCATCGGAGATAATGATATTTTCCTGGGAAAACTTAGATATAATATACTTAACTAAAGGTGCTTTAGGAAGTAAATCTAAATGGATAACTCGAGCAAATCTGAAAAATGCAGATTTAGAATTAGAGAATAAGTTAATCATAATACTTTCTTGACTTCCAGAGAAAACATAGACTACCTTTTCTTGCATTTGAAGTATTGCCCGCATCCTCTTTATTAACATCTCTCCATTTAGTTTAACTAAATCCCCAAATTCATCATAGACCATTAATAAATTAACATTATTTTTACTTGCATAATCTTCTGGAAATTGTAATGCCTCATCAAGTAACATTAATTCGTCTATCTTAGTTTCTCCGAATTTTAATATAAACTCGAAATCTTCGATTATCTGTTTAAATTCTATTCGCTTCATCCATTGACTTAATCCTTCTTTAATTGTTTTAACAAACTGACTAATTTTTTTATTTTCTATAACCGTATCTACAATCTTTTCAGCAAGTTCCTGTTTAGATATGACTCTAAATATATCTACATACCCACAAAGATATTTTTCTTGTTTTATCCTCTGGATAACTTCTAAGACTAAAGATGTCTTTCCATATCTTCGAGGAGCAATAATCGCAACACTTTGTCCAATTTTAAGCAATTGACAAATTTTTTCAATCTCTTTTTCACGACCGATTAAGTCATCTCCCCTAACCGGAATACCCACAGGGAAAAGTCTCTTCATCCTACACTCCTTTCTTCTGGTAATTGGTAACTGGTGAATGGTAATTAGTTACCAGTTACCATTTAACCGATTACTTACTTTGTAAGCGTTCAGGTGGTGTAACAAAAGGAGATGTGGAGATTAAGGAGATAGGGAGATATTATTAAAAAAATTGAAAATTAATAGAAACTAATAGAAATTTATGGAAATTTGTTGTTTTCCACAATCAATTTCTACCTATTTCTATAAATTTCAATCTATTTCTATTATCTTATCTCCATATCACTCTTATCTCCTTATCCCCTTTCGGACACTTTTGATATATAGCCTGGACGGTTACCTTACTTTATAATTTCGTGAAGCCCTATTAAGTAATATTCTACAAACAGAACACATCGACGAGGTTAATCTTTCTATTTAATTTCGAGAAACCCTATTTAAGGAATAAATAATATTAACCACATTTTGAGATGCATCTGCCGTTTTAAGCGGCTGATAATTTTCAGCCATTATTTTGAGTTTATCACGATTTTCGATTAATTCAATAATAATCTTGCCTATATTTTCAGATGATAGTTCTCTATCTTTTATCATTATTGCCGTTCCTTTTTCCACCAGAGGTCTGGCGTTATATTCCTGATGGTTATCTGTGGCATAGGGATATGGGATTAAAATTGCTGGCAAATTACAAGCAATAATTTCCGCGATGGTTGTTGCTCCGGCTCGACAGATAACCAAATCTGCCACTTGATACGCTACGGGTAAATCATAAAAAAACTTTTCAACGACTATTTTTACTTTTGATTTTGTTTCCTTTATGAATTGATAATCTTCCTCCCCGGTTGCCCAAATTATTTGTATTTTATCATCCGGGAGAAGATTTAGTGTTTGTTTCATCACCTCATTAATTTTATGTGCCCCTTTGCTTCCGCCAAAGACAAGCAAGGTAAATTTATCTCCACTTATCTCAAATCTCTTTAGTGCCTCCTGTCTATTTATCTGTCCAATCTGTAATCTAACTGGATTGCCTGTTAGCACGGTTTTTTTCGCGGGTAGAAATCGATTAGAATCGGCAAAACTAATGGCTATTTTATCGACAAATTTAGCCAGCAAGCGAGTGGCTTTACCAGGAATAAAATTTTGCTCATGAATAACGGTTTTAATCTTAAATAAGACTGCTCCTAAAACTACCGGAACTGAGGCATAACCTCCCATTCCCAGAACAATATCTGGTTTAAACTCTATAATATACCTTATCCCGACCAAAAAGGTTTTTATTAGTTTAATGAAAAACTTAATTTTATTTTTTACGGTCCAGCCTTCGACATCAAGCCCTTTAAATTTAAACCCTTGTTTTTGGATGACATCTGACTCAATCCCTTTTGTGGTACCTATAAATAAAATCTCGGTTTCTTGTTTTAATCTCTCGGCAATTGCCAGAGCCGGGTAGATATGTCCTAATGTCCCGCCGCCTGTAATTATAATCCGCATTTTACCCTATGCCTCTTCTACCTACTGATGCAATCTACTGGTAAATGATTGTTGTAACGAATACTTAGCGATATTTAAAATAATTCCTACTCCAATCATATTAATAAGTAAAGATGAACCGCCAAAACTAATAAAAGGTAATGGCATTCCTGTTGTTGGAACTACGCCTGTAACGACACCGATATTGAGAAGTGATTGCAGGATAATTAAAGCCGTTATCCCAAATGCCAATAATGAACCATAAGCATCTGCGGCTAAAAGACTAATTTTTAATCCCGCAAAGGCAAATAGTACAAATAGAATGATAACAAAGGCTGTTAGTAAAAATCCACCTTCTTCGCCGATGACCGCAAAGATGAAATCTGTGGATGATTGAGGCAAGTAAAATAATTTTAACTTACCTTCACCTAATCCCTGTCCATATAGTCCTCCAGAACCTAAGGCAATTAATGACTGAATAATGTGGTAACCTTTATGCTCGGGGTCTGCCCAGGGGTTTAAAAATACCATTAATCTTCTGGCTCGATATGGAGCACATTGAATTAAAAAATAAACTGTTGGAATAGCCAATAATACCAGCGCTATTAAATATTGCATCCTACACCCGCCGACAAATAAAATAGCCATTGTCGCCATACCTAAAAGAACAACCATTCCCAGATGAGGTTGTTTTAATAGAATTACGGAAACAAGTCCTAAAAGTAACAAAGGGGGCAGAAATCCTTTAAAAAGCCCCTGAAATTCTTTTCCTCGACGAACTATAAAATCAGTCAAATAAATGATAAAGATAATTCTCATTAATTCTGATGGTTGAAAACTTATAAACCATATTTTTAGCCATCTTGTTGCCCCACTTATCTCATATCCTATTCCAGGGATGATAGTCAGGCTAATTAAACATACCCCAAAAAGAAACAATTGCCAACTTTTCTCTTGTAACTTATGATAATTAAATTTCCAGGCACAAAAAAGTCCAATTAGCCCCATTGTCACCCAGATAAGTTGTCTTTTAAAAAAATAATATGTGTCACCAGTATGTTGTTTAGCAAAGATAGCACTGGAACTATAAATCATCAACACACCAATCCCCACCAGGGTAATCGTGATTAAAAATAATGCAATATCCACTCGTGATTTTGACGCCATATAATCCTCCTTGAGTGATTAGTAGTCAGTGAACAGTTTTACTTCCTATTCTTGCTACTTCTTCCTTGAATACTCGCCCTCTTTCTTCATAGTTTTTAAACATATCATAACTTGAGCAGGCGGGTGAAAAAAGGATAGTATCCTTTGGTTTAGATAGTTTATATGCTAATTCAACTGCCTCGTGTAAATTCTGGACTTTAAAGATATTATCAAAATGGACACCTTGAGCGATTTTATCCTTTGCTTCACCCAACAAAATCAATGTCTTTACTTTTGCTGATAACAAAGGGTCTAGTCGGCTATAGTCACATCCTTTGCTTCGACCACCAGCAATTAAAATAATTGGTTTATTAAAACTTTGCAAGGCAACAATGACTGAATCAACATTGGTTGCCTTTGAATCATTAATAAACCGTATGCCGTTAATACAAGCCACCTCTTCTATGCGGTGTTCGACCCCTTTAAATTCTCTTAATGTCTTTCTGACCACCTCTAAATTAATTTTAAGAATAGCACTTACTCCCAGAGCCGATAGGACATTCTGGAGATTGTGAGGTCCGATTAAGGCTATATCTTGAGTTTTGCATATCTCATTTTCTTCTCCTTCAAATCGGCTAACAATCTGATTTCCTTTTAGAAAGATACCGTTTTCAAAGTCTTTTTTAATCAGACTGAAAAAAATTGGTTTAGCCTTAGATTGTTGACTTACCTCCATAATACTTGAATCATCTGCATTTAGAACCATAAAATCATCTTTAGTTTGATTCTCAAAGATTCTTGCTTTTATTTTCAAGTAATCATTCAGGTCTTTATGTCTATCAAGGTGGTCTGGGGTAAAATTTAAAAAAACACTGATATTGGGTCTAAAATCTTTTATGGTTTCTAATTGAAAACTGCTTATTTCTACAACCACAAGATAATCTTTGTCAATTTTATCTATTGCCTCGGATAATGGATAACCGATATTGCCGGCGACGGTAACTTTTTGGTCAGCCGTTTTTAAGATTTCGCCAATTAATGTTGTAGTCGTTGTTTTGCCATTTGTCCCGGTAACCGCAATCACCCGATTTTGTGGTAAAAATTGATAGGCTAATTCCATTTCTGAGATAATCGGGATACCCAATTTTTTCGCCTTTTGTAAAAATGGAATCTCTACAGGAACTCCTGGACTGACAACGATTAATTCACAGTGGGGTAAAAAGTCTTCCTTATGTTCGTCTGTTTCTATTTCTATGTCTAAATTTTTTAATTGAGTAATTTCGTTTTGCAATTGTGAGGCTGGTTTTGAGTCAGAGATTTTTACCTTTGCCCCATATTTAAGTAACAATTTAGCCGCTGACAAACCGCTTCTCGCCATGCCAACAATAATTATTCTTTTATCTTTAATATTCATTTTCGTTCTTTTCTTGCAACCGTTCACCGCACAGACACAGAGACGCAGAGAAGAAAATTAAAAACTATTTACCAGATGCTTCATTCCATTCCTGATTTTCATCATGATTGCACCAATAATCTTTTCTGTTATCTGATTTATTTCTATATCTTCTCTGTAAACTCTTACGTCTCTGCGGTAAATTACCACCTAAACGGTTACCCTTACCTTAATTTCAAGGTACTTAAACTTAACAAGGTAAATATCCCGGCAATAATCCAGAATCTCACAATAATCTTTGGTTCACTCCAGCCTTTTTTCTCGAAGTGATGATGTAGAGGCGCCATATTGAATATTCGGCGTTTAGTCAATTTCATCGAACCAACTTGAAGAATAACCGATAAAGCCTCAATCACAAATAATCCGCCGATGATTACTAATAATAATTCATTTTTAATCAAGACAGCCGCTGTCCCAAGTATACCACCCAGAGCCAATGAGCCGGTATCGCCCATAAATACCTCTGCAGGATAGGCATTGTACCACAAAAAACCAATGGATGCTCCAATCAAGGCGGCAAGATAAATAGTTATCTCTCCTGCACCACTGACATAGATTATCTTTAGATAATGGGCGAATTTAAAGTGCCCGGCAAAATATGAGGCACCGACAAAACCAATTGCCGCAAATATTACCGCACCAATCGCCAGTCCATCCAGACCATCGGTTAGATTAACCGCATTGGAAGTGCCAACTATGACCAAAATGACAAATGGAATATAAAACCAACTTATATCTACCGGTGCTCCTTTAAAAAAAGGAATAGAAAGGGAAGTCCCATACTGCGAATGTATCGGATGATAGCACAGATAAATTGCCAACATAGATGCCAGGATAACCTGACCACTAAATTTATACTTAGCGACTAAACCTTCAGACCTTTGTTTGACTAATTTCAGGTAATCATCTATAAATCCAATTAGACCTAAACCTACGGTCATTTCTATAATTATCCAGGTAAATCGAATATCAAACCGCAACCAGAGAATTGAAGATACAACTAACGCAATTAGAATGATTATCCCTCCCATAGTTGGGGTTTCAGCCTTATGAATATGATTTTGGAGGTATTCTTTGCGAATGACTTGCTTAATATGTTTTTGCTTTAATTTTTTGATAATAAATGGAGCGATAATTAAAGATATGACTAACGCCGTGATAGCGGCATAAGCCGCCCGGAAGGTAATATATTTAAAAACCCTGAAGATGGAAAAACAAGTCTCTGGTTCGTATAACCATTCATAAAATATATGATAAAGCATTTTTTCCCCTCCTTTTGTTTGGTAACTGGTAATTGGTAACTGGTAATTGGTAATTAGTTACCTAATCCTTCTACCACTTCCTCTAATTTCATTCTCCTTGACCCTTTCACCAGAATAATATCTTCTAACTGAATGAGTTTTTTTAATTTAGAGATTATCTCATCATTAGAACCACATTTATAAACCTCTACCCCTCTTCTACAAGCCTCATCAGCAGATAAAGAGGCATTGTCTCCAATTGTAAATAAAATATTAATCCCATAATTGGCAATTTCTTTTCCTGTTGTTTGATGAAAAGATTGACTTAAGTCGCCCAGTTCCAACATATCACCCATAACCAGAATCTTTCGACCATCAGTTTGAATTTGACTTAATGTTTCAAGAGCACATTTCATTGAAGTGGGATTGGCATTATAGGCATCATTAATAATTTTTGTCCCGCCTGGTAAAGAACTTAATTCCATTCGACCATAAGGTGTTTTTAACTCACCATATCCTTTTTCAATCTCTTCAAAAGTCAATCCGAGGGCATAAGCAATCGCCGTTGCCGCTAAAATATTATAAACATTATGTCTTCCTAAAATAGGGATTGAGAGATGATAACGATTATTCAAAGTGAACTCGACTCCATTCATATTCTGATGCAGATTCTGGGCAGTAATATCCGCTTCATTATGAATACCATAGGTAATTAATTTGCCATTAAATTTTATTTTACTCAGATATACATCATCACGATTTAAAATAGCGATACCAGCAGGCTCTAAAATTTTCATTTTTTCGCTGGCGATATTTTCCTTTGTTTTCAGATAACCGATGTGAGATTCGCCAATATTGGTAATCAGAGCAACCGTCTGGTTAGCAATTTCTGAGAGATATTTTATCTCACCGGGATGATTCATACCTATTTCCAGAATCGCGGCCTGGGTCGTCTTATTTAGTTCAAACAGGGTTAATGGAACTCCAATAGCATTATTAAAACTACTTTTGCTTCTCAGGGTATTAATTTTTTTTGCAAGAAGTGTGACTGCCATTTCCTTAGTCGTGGTTTTACCATTACTGCCGGTAATGGCGACTACTGGTATTTTGAATTTCTGGCGATAATAAGCGGCTATTTTCCCCAGAGCAACTAATGTGTCGGTTACCTTGATAATGGTAATCGGTAATCGGTAATCGGTAATCGGTATCTCTTTAGATATTATTAAGCCACTGGCTTGTTTTTGCATCACCTCCTCAATAAAATTATGTCCATCAAACTTATCCCCTTTAAGGGCAATGAATAGGTCACCTTCACTGATTTGTCTTGAATCCGTAGAAATATCAGGAATCCAGGTATCTTTATTCCCTGAAAGTAATTTACCTTTTGTTACTTGTAATATCTCATCTACCTTGATTGGTTCCATTCAATACCTTTTTTCCCAAAATAGTAGAAAGTAGAGAGTAGAAAGAAAGAATCTCTCTACCCTCTACTATAAACTATTTACTAAAAAAGTTTCTACTATTTCTCTATCATCAAAATGTATTGTTTTATCTTTAAATATCTGGTAAGTCTCATGTCCTTTACCAGCAATGA
Source organism: bacterium (assembly GCA_040755795.1). Lineage (NCBI taxonomy): Bacteria > bacterium. The sequence continues at coordinate 29,068 of JBFLXS010000007.1, forward strand.
GTATCAGGTCTCCTTGTTTTGCGTAATCTAATGCCTTAGTGATGGCTTGATTTCGGTCGATTACCACTTCGTATGCCTTACCTCCAATTCCTGCCTTAATTTCTTTAATAATCGCCTCCGGGTCTTCATTTCTTGGATTATCACTGGTAATTATCGTCCAATTACTCAGGTCTGTGGCGATTTTACCCATTTGTGGTCTTTTCTCTCTATCTCTATCTCCGCCACAACCAAAAATAGTAATAATTCTTTTTGGATTAAGTCTTTTAGCTGATAATATCACATTTTGTAATCCGTCCGGGGTATGGGCATAATCAATGACTACGGTAAAATCCTGTCCTTTTTCAACCAATTCAAATCTGCCTCTAACTCCAGATAAACTCTCAACGCCTTGTTTAATGGTTTGAATGTCTATTCCCTCAACTAACCCATATCCAATAGCCGCTAAGGCATTATAAACATTATACCCTCCTACTAACTTTAAATTTATCTGACTCGCCGTCCGTTTTAGTTCTGGATAGTAAAAAAAAAAGAGGTATTTTTCTTTGTTGACATAACCTTTTCGGCATAGATTTGTGCCTTATCAGATAATCCATAGGTAATTGTTTTGGCACAGGTATTGGCGATAATCTCCTGGCTGTGGGCGTCGTCTAAATTAATTATTGCTATCCCTTGAGGCTTTAATTCTTTAAATAATTTTATTTTCGCGGTTAAATAATTATCCATAGTCTTATGGAAATCTAAGTGGTCTTGGGTGAGATTAGTAAAGATAGCATAATCGAAGTCACAATTTGCGGTTCGAGAAAGGGCTAAGGCATGAGAGGAAACTTCCATAACGACATGAGTTGCGGCATTTTCTACTGCCTGGCAGAACATTTGTTGTAATTCTAATGCCTCTGGAGTAGTCTGTCCTGCAGGAATTTCTAATTCGCCTATTTTATAACTAATCGTCGAAAAACGAGCCGGTTTATAGCCTGCAGTTTTTAAAAGGGATTCAATAAGATAAGCAATGGTGGTTTTACCATTAGTTCCAGTAATACCAATTAATTGAAATTTTGAAGACGGAGAATCATAGAAGGTATCTGCGATTATGGAAGTTGCCTGGCGAGTATCCGTGACTTTGATATAAGTTACCGCGGATAAAATCGGAACATCCTCACATACCAGAATGGCTTTTGCCCCTTTTCCAATGGCTTCCTCAATATAATTATGCCCATCAACCCGAAACCCTTTTATACAGATAAATAAAGACCCAAAAACTACATTTTTCGAAGAAGTGGTAAGGTGGGTTATTTCAACATCTTTATTGCCAATAATTTGCTTTTCTTTTAATTTAGAGACTAACTTTTGTAAATTCATTAATTCCCCCCAGATTTTTTACCAATACTTCACTACTCCATTACTCCACTCTCCTTTTACTCCACGCCTCGGCTTTGTTAAGTTTGAAAAAGTTTATTCCGAATTTAAAAAGATTAATCGGTTTATTTTCAACTAAATACTGAGGTTGTGGTAAACAGACAATTTTAACCTCATCCGGGATAGTTAATCCCATCTGTCTTGCCATATTATCAATTCTGTCCGGCGAACGCAAACTTGAAATATCGACTAAAAGCATCCTTTGGAAATTCTCTAATTGATGCACTTTATTTTGAAGCAGAGATATGGTATAACCCATTGAGGTAATATGAATTTGGGTAAATACCCACATAAATCCGACTATAAATATTCCTATAATTGTCGATAAATAACTCCTGACAACTTTTTTTATTTCAGCTTTACGATGCCTTCCAAGTAGAACTATCAATTTATCCCCCTTCTTCTGAAACATATGCCAATAGGCTATTGCAATATCAGTCATTTTTTCCCTCCCTTTTTTTGGTAATTGGTAACTGGTAATTGGTAACTGGTAACTGGTAACTGGTAATTAGTTAGCAATTAACCGATTAGTTGCTTTTATCGTCCTTAATTTTAATATCGACATAAATGGTGTATAACTAAAGACTAAGTTTTTTCGATTACCCTGAGTTTTGCACTTCTTGCTCGCGGATTAACTTTTCTCTCCTCGTAAGTTGGTCTAATTGGACTTTTAGTTATAATTTTAGCTAATCCTTCCTTTGCCCATTTACGAAATTTGTGTTTCACAAGACGGTCTTCAAGTGAATGAAATGAAATAACTAAAAGTCTTCCGCCTGTTTTTAATAATAATATCGCCTTATCTAATGATTCATCCAGGACATCTAATTCCTGATTAACCGCTATTCTTAATGCTTGAAATACCTTTGTTGCTGGATGAATATTTTTATATCCGATAATCGGTTCAATGACCTTGATTAGTTCAAATGTTGTGTGGATTGGTCTGTTTTTAACAATTGCCTGAGCTATTTTCTCTGCCCGATGTTCCTCACCATATTTTAATATAATCTCTTTTAATTGATTTACCGACAGGGAATTAACTAAATCTTTAGCCGTAACCTTATTTCTTAAATCTAACCGCATATCTAAATCCGCATCAAATCTAAAACTAAACCCGCGTGTTTTTGACTCAAAATGAACTGAACTTACACCTAAATCATATAAAATACCATTAACAGAATCAATAGAGGCAGAAGCTCCCCCCCTTATTAAAATGGAATTGGCTAAAATCTCTTTTATGTTTTTAAAATTATCGTGAACAAAAATAATATTCTTCGGACCTAATCTCTTCTTAGCTATCTCCAAAATCTCCCCATCCTGCTCAATACCTATAATCTTACCACCCTTTTGTAAAATCGCCTCTGAGTGTCCTCCTTCACCTAAGGTGCAATCGATATAAATACCATCAGGTTTAACTTGTAGATATTCTAATATCTCATTTAATAATACAGGGATATGAGTATTCACTCTTTTAGTAGCGAGTAGTGAGTAACGAGTATCTAGGGAAATATATATTTCCCTTACTACTGGCTACTCACTTCTCGCCATCTCCTTATCCCCTCCCAGTTTCTATTAGTAGTGAGTCGTGGCTATATATTCTTCCCTCACTACTTTCTTAAATTCCCAGGTCTAAATTTTCGACATTTTCTTCATAAGTTTGCGAGATAGATTTGTAATGTTCTATCCAGACATCTTTATCCCATATCTCCATTTTTTCTATAAGTCCAATAATAATTATTTCTTTGGTTAAATTAGCCAGCTGGCGAAGTTTTGGAGGAATATTAAGCCTTCCTTGCTCATCTATTGAACATTCCATAGCATCTGCACAAAATTTACGAATAAAATTCCGCACCTCTTTCTTGCCCGTAGGTATTTCTTTAATCTTTTCTAATGTCTTAAACCATTCATCCGGAGGATAAGCCGATAAACAATTTCCCACTCCAGAAGTAATAATTATCTTCTTTATTCCCTTTTCCTCCAGCACCCGCCGATATGAAGCCGGCATAATCACCCGACCTTTTTCATCTATGGTATGAGAATATTCCCCGACGAACATTTTCCCATTTTCCTCCACTTTGTTCCAATGTCTTACTATTTTATACCTACGCGTAGATTTTTGTCAAGTGTTTTTTTAAAATTTTTTTAATTTTTTTTAACACCATAAAATAATGTGTATCCGAAGTTAATCCCCTACAATATCCAGTGGCTATGTAAAGAGAAAAATGGGGTTTGAGGGAAAAGTGCAAATTTTTAATTGACATTTTAGTTATAAATAGGATATAATACAGTAAAGAGTGAATTGTGACCACTTTCACTGAGTGAGGATTTATGGAATATTTAGAGATTACACCGACAAATAAATTAAGAGGAACAATTACCGTTCCTGGAGACAAGTCTATTTCCCATCGGGCAGTGATGCTTGGTGCTCTGGCTCAAGGCAAGACTACGGTTGAAGGTTTTTTGTTAGGAGAGGATTGTTTAAATACCATTAAGGCATTTCAATCACTCGGCATAGAGATAGAAAGAGATAATGCCTGTTTAACTATTTTGGGTCAGGGACTAAATGGTTTACAAAAACCCGGTGGGTTAATTGATGTTGGTAATTCAGGAACAACAATGAGATTACTCCTGGGGGTATTGGCAGGGCAGAGATTTGATAGTTGTCTGAGTGGTGATGAATCGATAAAAAGGCGGCCGATGCGTCGTGTGATTGAACCACTGTCACAAATGGGAGCAAAAATTGAGGCAAAAGAAGGCAATTTTGCACCACTGACAATTTTTGGGAATCCGGGACTTAAGCCAATTCGGTATCTTTTACCTATTGCCTCGGCTCAGGTAAAATCTGCTATTTTGTTAGCCGGGCTTTTTACCGACGGCGTTACGACGGTCATAGAACCAATGTCCTCACGCGACCATACCGAGCGGATGTTAAATTTCTTTGGGGCACAAATTATAAAAGATGATTTCAGTATTTCTATTACAGGTAATGTTCCGTTAAGAGGTGAAAGGCAGATTAAAATACCCGGTGATATTTCATCAGCGGCATTTTTTATCGTTGCGGCTTGTTTAGTTAAAGATGCAAAGATAAGACTTTTGAATCTCGGCATTAATCCTACTCGAATAGGGATAATCGATGTCTTAAAAAAAATGGGCGCTAATATCACCATTGAAAATCAAGAACTGGTCTGTGGTGAACCTGTAGCAAATATTCTTGTTAAATCAAGTTCCTTGAAAGCCACTTCAATTGCCGGAGCAATGATTCCAAAATTAATTGATGAACTCCCTATTCTAACTGTCGCAAGTTGTTTAGCCACTGGTAGAACTGAAATTCGGGAGGCAAAAGAATTACGAGTCAAAGAAACAGACCGAATAAAGTCTATGACCACTGAATTAAATAAAATGGGAGCAAAGGTTATTGAGGTAGAAGATGGATTAATCATTGAGGGTGTCCAGAGACTCACTGGAGCAGAGGTAGAATCTTATGGCGACCATCGCACCGCAATGTCCTTAGCCATCGCCGGCTTAGTTGCTCATGGCAAAACTAAAATCAATAATATAGATTGTATCCAGACATCATTTCCGGAATTTGAGCAGATATTGAAACAAGTAGTGCCCTGTCGTTGATAATTAGCCTGGAAACCTGGGGGCCAGACCTCTGTATATATCTGCGAGGAAAAATCTTGCGTCCCATTATCTGTGATTCAAACAGTAAACTATAGACATCAGACCTCAGACTAAAGCGGGCAGAAATTGCAGAAGAATGAAGGCTTGAGAGACCTGCCTATACTTCTGCTGGAAGAGTTGAAAGAGTAGAAAGAGTTGGAGTAAGGGTTCAGGTAGAATAAAAATAAGGAGAAAGGGAGAAGATGGAAAAGTGGAGATAAGAGTGGATAAAGAAATAGGGTTACTGGTAAATTTCGCAGACTCCAGGATTGATGTCCGAAAGGTGGAGCAAGAAAAAGTTTGAGCCATTTCTCCAATTCTCCCTTTTCCCCATTTCTCCTTGTTTACACTTCTAATGTATAGCCCTGAACGGTTACGAGTTGGAAGTGTTGGATGAGTTGAAGGAGTTTCTTCACCGACACTGTCACTACCATAGATAAGGCTTAGGAAAAATTCACGGAGTGAAGTTTTGAGGATGATTTCCCAAATGTCACTAATTTCCTACATAAATAGAGTCTATAGTCTTGTGTCTGATGTCCAATGTCTGAATCACAGGACAGGAGAAAATTTTATTGACATAAGATAAATTTTTTGGTAGAATATTTCTATAATGAGCAGTTCTAAAATACTTCCAGGCAGAGATTCAAATACTCAAGGCGTAGAATATCTTGAAATAATAATCACTAAGGAAGGTAATCTACAAATTTTGCCAATGAGTAAAAATACACTTCCTTTTTTAGAAAACCTCCTTTTTCCGCAAGAGGTTAAAAATAAAAATATTTTGTGTGGGTAAAAAAATGTTTCGCACTCCATGT
>JBFLXS010000008.1:0-10330 GCA_040755795.1 bacterium
TAAAAATTTCTTCTTTTTTAATTTTCTTTTCATTTATTTCATTTGAAATTTTATCAATTTCTTGTTTCTTTTCTTCAATTTCTCTATTTAATTTTGTAATTTCAATTTGACGATTTCTAACTCGTCGTTTTAAATTTTCTAATTCTTTTATAATTGAAATTTCCATAATTTTATAATCCTTTTAAAATCTCATCTATTAACTCTATTTTTTTCTTTAAAATTCTTATTGCTTTTGTATAATCTTTAATAGTATTATTTAAAGAAATTATTTCTTCTTTACTTGCTAATTTTGCTCTTTCTAAAAATCTAGTTTCAAACTCAAGCCTCCAGATTTCTTCATTAGCTCTTTCTTTATATTTCTTATAAAATTCTTTTTTATTCATAAGACTTTCTTTAATTCACAAGTAATAAATATACCTTCAGCTTTATGAGAAATTATCTCAAATTTAGGAATTCCATAACATCTACCAAAATTTTTCCAACGAGGTGTTCGCCAGTCATAATAACCAAAAGTCTGTTCAGTAAAATAATTACAATGCATTGGATCTGAAAAAGCAGCTAAATAATTATTAGGATGACACCAAGGAACTCTTATCCAAATAATTCCTTTTGGTTTTAATATTCTATAACATTCTTTAATAACTTCTATCCAAGTTTCAGGTTCAATATGCTCAGCCAAATTATCCATCTTGATATAATCTATTGAATTTGCTTTAGCCCACTCTTTTGGCCAAGGAATTTTAGTGATATCCCAAATATAATCAGGATTACATTCTGAAGATTTGTCAATATGTATCCAATCATCATCTATTCTTTTATCAAATCCACAACCAAGATTTAATTTATTTTTCTGCAAAACCATAAATCTCTTTATGAATTTTTTTAATTTTTAATTTTTTAAAATTTTTTAATAAAACTTTTAATCCTTCTTCTGTAAATCTCCAATAATCACTTGGATATCCATGTTTCTGAAAATTTATTCCAGGAACAGTTATAAGAATAATTCCCCCAATTTTTAAGGCTTGATAAGCTTTTTTTATTGTTTGAAAAGGATTATCATCATGTTCTAAAGTATCTAAACAAATTATTACATCAAATTCTTCTTTATATTTTAAATCATGAGCATTTATAATAATATCTACTCCTTTGCCATCTCGCATGTCTATGCCAATATATTTTCCTTTAAATAAATCTCTTACATTTCTAAAACTTTTTTATTTTCTAATTTCTTATTTTTAACAATTTCAGCAACAAAATCATAAACTTTTTTTTGCATTTTTTTTAAGAATATCTAACATATTTAAAACTCTATGTAAACAAGTATGTTTTTCAAGATATAATTTATGTCCTTCTTCTTTTATTTTCTGATATTTCTTTGGATATTTATAATAATAATTTATAATACCTTCTGCTTCTTCTATAGTTTTAAACCAACAAAGGTGTTTATGATTCTCAAATAAGTCTTCAATTCCTCTAAAATATTTAACTAAAGCAAATCCTTGATAAGCTAGAACATTATAAAGTCTAACTGAATTATATCCTTTAATATTTATTGATTGAACTAAACAGAAAGGAGAATATTTATAAAGCCATTTTGTTTGTTTTTCAATTCTTTCCTCTTCTTCTCCTCCATATGAAGGATTACATCTAACTTCAACTTTAAATCCTTTTTTTCTTAAACCATCTATGGTTATATTTCTTTCTTGATGATAAATTGGATGATTCAATCTTCCCACAAAGATTATATCCCAATTTATTTTTTCCTCTGAAGTAGGTATTTTCTTAGCCAAAACCGAAGCCTGAGGCATATAATAAGTAGGAATTTGATAATATTCTTCATAATCTGGAATATATTCTTTATTACAAAGAAAAATTGCTTTTAAGAAATCTAATTCAGTATTCAATAATTGTTCAGGTTTTCTTAAATCACACATCCACCAGCCAATTTCTGTTCCTTCTAATTCTCTTAACTTTTTAAAATCTAAAGGTTTATTATGAAAAACAATTATTTCTCTTGGTTGATATTCTTTTAATTCTTGTATTAAAGCTCTACTATAAAGATGAAATATTTTTCCTTTTAAAAGATCTGCTGCTTCTTTTAATCCTTGCTGCATTGGTCCCCACATATGATCTTCTCTAAGTATGATTGCCAGCCGAGATTTTTCTGTATATTTTTCTACTTTCTTCAAGAATTCCTTGGATATCTTTTCCTGCTTTAATAGCTTTTTTAGTTGAGATTCCACCATAATGATAGATGAAAACATCTTGTCTAATTATCAATTTATATTTCTGCCGAATATGATAACAAAATTCACTATCTTCGGCATATAGTTTATAAATCTCATTAAATCCTCCTACTTCTTGCCAAATTCTTTTAGGGAATACCAAACAAAATCCAGATAATGTTCCTGTTTCAATTGCCTTATATTCATTAACTTTCTTTATTTGTCCTTGTTTTCCACCTGCATAATTAGTTACTGGACCAACCGCTCCTACTTCCCTTTGTCTTATATCTGTTTTATATTCTCTTTCAAAAACCTCTAATAACTTCTTCAACCAATTCTTTTCAACTAAAAGATCACTATTCAAAAGACAAATATACTCAGCTTCACTTTTACTGATCAATTTATTCCAGACAGTAGATAAATTCTCATCTTTAAAACTATTCTGATAAACTATTAGACCATAAGGCTCATCAGTATTTTTTAATACTGATCTTATTGTCTTTTTTTCAAATTCAGGAACATTATACTTTACCAGTATAATATCTACTGTCTTTATTTTTTTTTAGGTCTTCCGCGAGTAGCTTTAGGCTTTTCTTCAGTTTCTGCCTTAGTTTCTACTTTTTCTTCTTTTGGCCCTCCTACTTTTACTTCCCCTTTCTTTTGATAGCCAAGAGACTTTCCGTGATCTTCAAACCAAACCTCGGAAATTTCTACCTCAACTCCTTTTGGATTGACGCATTTGATCGTCTTGATAGCCATAATTTTCTTCAAAAGGAATAATTTTTCCTTTTTCAATTATTGAATTATACCACCATTTAGGCTTATAGAATCCAGAAGAATCAAATCTATTATATCTAAGAAATTTCTTCTTTCTATCTTCTGGTTTCATATAACCTAAATGTTTAACAATATATCCAGAAACCTCTGGTCTTGGTTTCTGATGAGCATATAATGGAGCTAATCCACAATGTAAAGCCTTTTTAGCAAATTTTTGTTCTTGATCTGGCTGAAATTTATAGAAAATTACCTTATAAAGCTTATCCCAACCTCTATCTACTCTAATATGTTCTCTATCATCCCAAAGATGAACAAATCTGAAATAATAAGAATTGTGTCCTTTAAAAGCTAATTCTTCTAAAACTTTTCTATTAACTCTTTTCTCAAAAAGCTCATCAGCATCAAAAGCTAATATCCAATCAGGTTTCTTATAGGAAGCATATTTCAAAGCAAGTTCTTTCAATAACCATTGATGAGTATTAAATAATCTCTCTTTTGTTTCCCGATATTCTACTTTAGAAAATTTTTCACAAATTTCTTTTGTCTCATCTGTAGGACTATCTCCTAAAACAATAATTTTATCACATAATTTAGACTTTTCTATTAAGACTTCCTTTAAATATTTTCTTGCTTCATTATAAACACAAGTTATACCAACTATTTTTAAGCTCCTTCTTGCCATAATTTTTTGGGACTTAAATAATATTTACCAGTCTCTTTATTTCTTGAATAATAATGACTTTCTAATTTTCCTTGTTCATGCTTCTCTAAAATTTTCTCTCTCTTATCCAAATGCTTCTTTATATTCTTTTCAGAACTAATAAATCCTTGTCTTAGAATTCCAGGAGCTCCATATTTCCTCCAATATTCTAATATTTCTTTAAAACTTTCTTTTTTCATCTTCCTTTCATTTTAAGCCATTGTTCAAAAGGAATTTCAGTTCCTCCTTGACTAACTACTGTTTTATCACTATAGGCTCCTTTTTTAAGTTTCACTTGAGGTCTTGAATTTTTTTCTAATTCATAAACTGGCTCAAATCCTTTAGCAACTTTTCTGATTGTTCTTCCATCAGGCAGATATTCTTTAGAAATATATTTTTGTCTAAATTCAGAAATTGAACAAATTTCACTTCCTCTTTTTAGTTTTACATCCTTTACTTCTCCCAATACTTCTCCTCTTCTTTGAGCTTGGAGCTGAGCAGCTACTTTTTCTGAAACTTGAATTGGTTCTTTTCTATTAGTTTTTACTAAAAATGTCTTTTCCATACTAAGTTAACTCCCAAATTGTCGGATTAGACTAACCAATTTGGCAGAAAGTCTAATCCGAGTTAACTTAAACTACTACTTAATGGACTGAATTTCTACAGCTGCAGCATCCCGATTTTCAACTACTCCATAAATAATATCTGCTGTGGAAATAGTAGAAAGATAATCAGCCATATAATTAGACTGTAATCTTACTCCATTTTCTTTAGCACCAGGTAATGGCCTGGTAGCAAAAGCAAAAGCTTCTTTATGAGCTAGAATATTATGAACGAAGTCAGTTGCTGTTATCGGAACTTGAGTAGTAGAAATTACAGGAATTCCATATAACTTAGCAATCATTCCTTTTTGAACAGCTGCCACTCCTGCCTGCTCCAACAAAGTATACTTATCAATGGCCATCAAATCTCCCCAAGTAATTGAAGGATAGAAGAAGAAAGCTCTATCTTCAGCAGGAACATCAGCTTCATCTAACTTCTGAATAGCTGCTAAAATATCAGCATCAGCTACTGCAGAAGCAGAGTCATTTACTGATTGAGAAAGTCCTGAGTATAGACCAAGAATGGCAGTATCCAATGCTTTAGCAATTGAATAACCTGCATTCTGAATATAACGCTGTTGAAGAGTATAAGAACGCATTATCTGATCTGCTTCTGAATCCTCAATAGCAAATGAACATTCTTTCCAAGTAGTAACTGTCAGATCAACAGAAGTTTCTGTTGGACTAACTAAAGTTACAGCCGTAGCATTAGACTTAGTAGAAGCAGCCATTTCAGTTAGATTGGGAATATGAATAATATCACCACCACCAGCTAGATCAGGAGTCATGTTCAAGAAATGATCAGCTGCTACAAGCTTTGCCTTAAAGAAATCATTTATCGTATCACTCCACTTTTCAGGAATAAAGACCGCTAAGTCCGTAGCAGTAAAAGTATTAGTAGGAAATGCCATATTGACCTCCTTTGATAATCTTCTATGACTTTCCCTACTTTATCTGGGATAACCTATAGAAGACTATTTAAAACTTTCACTACTAGTTCTTCTCGCTCTGAGAAACTCGTTAACCATTTCAGGCCATTTCTTTCTTTTCTCTTCTTCTGGCATTTTAGAGAAATCTTCTTTCTTTTCAATAGTTGAACGAGATGAAGGTTCAGGAATTTGTTCTTCCTTACGACCTTTTTCTTTAGATGCTTCTAAAGCTAATTTGATAAAATCAGAATTAAAAGCATCTTCTAAGGAGATTCCTTTCCCCTTAGCATAGGCAAAGATTTCATCTACTTCAGCTTTATCTAAATCTCGGTGAGAAGTAACAAACTCAATCTTCTCTTTCCATTCTTGATCAGTAAGAGTAGCTTTTGGCTTCTCTTCTTCTTTTAGTTCTTCTTTCTTTTCTTCTCTTGCTTTTTCTAATTCTTGAATTCTCTTTTCAGCTTTCTCAGATTTTCTTCGCCAATATGCTCTCTGAGCGGTGAGCTTGGAGATGTCCTGCTCTGGTTTTTCAGAGGTTTCCTCCTCCTCAGAAGGTTCCTCCTCTAATTCCTCTTGGGAATAGGGACTTTCTTCTAACTCTTCTGGTTGATTTTTTTCTTCAGGTTTATCTTCCTGGTAAGAAGTGTTTTCTGGCATATTTTCACCTCCTTCCATTTTTAGGAGTGGAGAGCTCCGATTCATTTTAAGGAGTTTTGTCTCCGATTCTTTTTAAGGAGTTTAGTCTCCAATTAAGTATATTCTATATTCATAGAACCACCATTTGTTTTGTCTATAGTCATCAAAAGACCAATCCATTGTCTTAATTCATCTACAAATTTTTTTTGAACTTTTAAATCTAATTCTATATTCTCTGATTTTTCATCTATGGTGGAAATATCTTTTAATTCTTCAAGTCTTTTATTAAAAATACTTTTAAGAACTTCTTTATTATTTCTCAGGAAATTTTTTTCTTTATCATCTAAAACCATATTAAATAGTTAATTCAGCAGGCATCCTTATTGGAGTAGGAGAAGCTATTTTAGGTGCAGCAATTCCTCCGCCTCTTTCTGCTACATATTCTCTAACAGTAGGAATCTCTTCAGTACTTCTAAATTCTTCTATGTTAATTCCAGCTGAATCTAAAAGTTTATAGAATATTTTCTTAGTAGTTGGATCTTGAAGAATAGTTGGATTAGTACCAATTATTGCTAATATCTGCTGTAAACTAGCCATTTCAGCCGCTGTATTAACTCTTTCTCCAGTAATGATAATATCTATTTTATATTTCAGATTCTCATAATAGCTATCTGGAATAGTTAAAACTCTTTCTTCTCTTTCTCTTAATCTAGTTCTCTCTGCTGTTTTAATCATTTCAACTTCTTCTAAAGTTGGTAAGAAATTATTTCTCTGAATATATTCTTTCAAAGAAGCTGATACTCTTCCATTAACAATCATTCTATCTATTTTTTCCATTTCTTCTTCATTACCATAGAATTGCATAATATGTTCAGCTCTATTTTTCTTTTTAAAAGTAGGAATAATTAGATCATAGAGAAGTTCTTTTAAGAATAAGCCAACATTTTCTCTTTGAAGATCAAAGAATCCACCTGCCATTTGAGATTGTAAAATAGCTGATCCTAAAGGAGTTCCTGCTGGCATTCTCTCTCCCCTAATCACATCATAAGCAAATGTTTTCTGATCAGAAAGAACATCCCATCTTGATTCTTCTTGAACAAAAGCTGATAAATCTCTAGTTCTAATATCAATTGGATTTATCTCAGACTGAACTTTTAGAATATCTCCAAAATCAGCTTCAGTTAAAATACTTCTACCAATAAGTGGATCTCTGGTTTGGAAGAGAAGTTTAGCTGTCCAATATAATCCTTTTCCTTTTAAGTTAATCAATTCATTAACTCTAATTTGATTATCAAAAAGTTCTTCAACAATTCCTATTCCCAACCATCTTCCTTCTGTTTTATCCCAATGGACTTCTTTATAAGGAAGTTTATCTATTTTTGATTTATAAAGAATAATTCCTTCTTTTTCTTCAGGATAAGCAACAATAAAAACTGCTTTTATATATTTCTCTGGATCACCATTATCTTTTAACCAACTTTCTCTTACTTCTCCATATCTCTCAAAAATTTCAATCTGATCTTCTGATTCCTCTTCTCTCCATTTTGAAATCACTTCTTCAATATTATCCCATTTCTTTTTTTTCAACTCATCTGGAGTATAAAAGTGTTTTTCAATAATATATCTAGCTTTATCTAAATCTTCTGCTCCAGCATCTAAATAGAAATTTCTTAAATCAACTAATTTAACTTGATCATCTACTGCTTTAATAACTACTGTTCCAAAAATAGGAAGATTTTTGGTAATCTGATTAAGAGTTTTTCCAAATCCTTTTTCTTTCATCCAAAATTTTAATTCTTTAGATAATAGCCAAGTTCCTAAACGGCTAGCTTCATTTTCTGGTCTTAATCTAATATCTTTAGTATCCAAATCTATAGCTTTAGAAGCAACTTTACATCTGAATTTGGTGAGATTATAAAAGTGTTTTTTCCAACCTTCTGAATCTTTCTCTCCTGTTTCAAAAGTATCATGATAATAAAGATGAATCCTTCTTACTATATCTTTTTGATTAAAAGATAAACCAGAGACAATCTGAATTTGTCCATCTTCAAAATCATCTTTTTCTTTAATTATTTGATCAAAGATTGTTCCCTGCATAAATTATTTAATTATGGTTTTCTTGGTTTTCTTTCTTCTTCTAGGAATCTTTGCTCCTGCTTTTCTGGCTTGCTGAATAGCAATAGCAATGATCTGCTTTCTAGTCCACTTTTTCTTTCGTTTCTTGTTCTCATTAGTTAGCCAATGAATAAGCCAAGAAACATTTTGTGATTTTGGAATAGGCATATTATTGATAGCTATAGACTTTTGGCTTTTTTCTTAATTCTTTGTTGATTTCTTCCCTGATTGGACTGGTTACTGAAATATTACCAGACAAAAGCCAAACAGCTAAAGCTAAAGAATCTACACTATCATCGTGTAATCCTTCTGGAGCTCCGTAAATTAACTTTCCAGAAGGAGATAATCTAACTGTAAAAGATTCTAATTCATCAACTAAAACTTCTATTGGCGGAATAAAGACTTTCTTTTCTTCAATAAAGATAGACAGTTTCTCATATAATTGTTGTTTGGACTTATTAGTAAAAGAGAAATCATCAACAAACAATCCTTCAGCTCTTAATCCATCAACTATTGGATCTCCTAAACCAGTAGAATCAATACTTACTCTAGCATTATTATATCTTCTAGCCGTAGAAATAATTCTGGCCTTCTGAAGCTCCCAGTCTATCTTTTTGAATCTATCCCAATAAACTAATTCATGAGTTAGATAATCTATTACCGAAAGAACAGTAAAATCTCTGTATTTTCCTAAATCAACTCCTAAAATATAATTGTGAAATTTATCAGCATCTTTTAAACATTCTCTAAAAATTTCTTTTACTTTCCTGAAATACATAGCTGCGTCATCTAGGAAAACTGCTTGAAAATTTTGCTTGAAAATTTGATCTGGTAGCCTTTCTTTGTTTCTTTTCCATTCTTCTTTTGGAAAATAGGGATTTTCTATGGTGGGAAAATTGAAAGCTATTCCATCATCAACTTGTTTTGCTTCTAGATATTTATGATAAAACCAATTCTTTCCCCAAGGAGTAGAAATGAAAATTGCTTTTCCTTTTCTACTAGTTAGTCTAGCGGAAAGATATTCTTCCCAAGCTTTTCTAGGAATTCTAGCTGCTTCATCAATAATAATTAGATCCAATTCTTCTCCTAAAAGTCCTGGCAAATTCTCAGTTGATTTACACTGAATCCAGCTTCCCCAAGGAGAATTTAATTGAGGAATAGGTCTATTAGAAACCAAAGGAGCAAGTTTAGGAAAAGAACTACTAATCCATTTGGTTAAATAACTAAAAATCTTACCACTCAAATCATAAGTGGGAGCAACAATCCAAATATGCTTGCCATCTTTTAAGAATTCTCTAAAAGCTGTATAGGCACACAAAATACTTTTACCAAACCTATTTCCAGCAGCAATTACTGTCTCTCTTTTCTGATTCCTTAAAATCTCCTTTTGAGCTTTAAAAGGCTTAAAACCAATTTTTTCTTGCAGTTTTTCTTCCTTGAGTTTCATAATGGTTCGATAAACTCTTTATTTTCTTCTTCTCCTTCTTTTTCTTTTTCTACCACGAACAGCCATCTTCTGAAATTTCTTTGAACCATACTTCCTTCTCCCAATCCAAGCAGCTAAAGCTCCAGGAGTTCTTACTCCTTTTTTCTTCTTTAATTTGGCTTTTAAGGAAGCGAATCTCTTTCCAGTTCCTACTTTAGTTCTTCTCATAACTTTTCTATGAGCTTCAGCTAAAGCAGTAGCTTTAGAGATTTTTCCTCTTCCTCGTTTTTTTCTTCTTCTGGCCATAATTTTTGAGATTATTAAATTTCTAGTATAAAAGTTTGTGAAAATGTTAGGAGAAATATTTGTCGAAATCTAAAATATTATGTGGGAGAATTACAATAATATTTCAAAAATTTTTGACTGCTCCTCCTCCCCCCTTTTCATACTTCGCATAATGTGTATTGTGCGAAGTCTATTTCTTGGCTAAAATAAGCCAAAAAATAAAATTGCTTAAAATTCAATGGATTCCTTTTTAAATTCCTTGTCTTTTTTAAAGTGTACGTGTATCTTAAACTAGTTTTTCCTCTAGCTAGTTTTCTTTTTAGATTTCTTTCTAGATTTCCCTTGCGTGTATTTAAAACTAGATTTCTTTCTAGATTTCTTTTAAAACTAGCTTTCTCTCTAGATTTCTTTCTAGATTTCCCCCTAGATTTCCTTTATTTAAAACAGATTTTCCTTCCTGAACAGATTTCTCTTCCCTTATGTATTAGATTTCCCTTATGTATTTAAAACTGATTTCCCTTAATTCCTTTCCTTAGTTCCTTAACTAATTTTTTCTTTTTTTTCTTTACTCAAATAACTCTCCTCTTTCTTCTTCTAAACCAAATTTAATCTTTTTATCTGGATATAAATCTCTT
>JBFLXS010000008.1:10340-34774 GCA_040755795.1 bacterium
TTAATTTACAAATTTCTTTTATTGCATCCAATCTACTTCGTTTATCTTTTTTATCACTTACAATTTCATTTAAAACTTCATTAATCCTCTCATTAGGAAAATATTCCATTAACAATTTTCTAAAACCTTTAGAATCTGTTAATCTTTGGGGGGTTTTAGAAGTTATTAAAGAATATCCTGCTTCACGCATAATTTCTCCCCAATTTGTTTTCTGTAATTCTTGGGGATTTCCGATTTTTTCCGCTATTTTTTGAATTGCTCTTTTCTGCTTTAAAGTAGGCATAAATAAAAAAAACCCAAATTTGGGCCTGTTACGTATAACAAACCAAAACTTGGGTTTACGTATAAACCTAAGAAAAACTTTTTTTATTAAGACTTCGTAAAGCCTCTAAAAAATTTCTCTAATTTTTAAATTTTTCTGACATTTAGGACAGCGTAATTCTACTTCTCCAATTATTATACTATTTCTAATTTTAATAACTGGAGTATTACACTCTGGACAATACCCTAAACGCCAACTATCTATTTTATATCTTTTCTTAAGTATAGAGCCACGGAGAAAGTTTAGCAAGGTGTACATATATTTTTTATTTTTCCCCGCAATAAGGACATTTCCAAATTTTCCAGCGAGGATTATTATAAGGATTAAAAGTTAATTGAATAAAATTTCCGCAATTTTGACAATGATATTTAGGAAAATGTTTTTCTAAATATTTTTGATCCCTGGATTTCCAACGACATTTTGAAGAACAAAACTTCTGATACAAATGCCACTTATCAGGCTTAAAAGATTTTCTGCAAAATTCACATGTTTTAATCATTATTAAATAGCCAATTTTGTTTTTAAATAGACATTTTATAGATTTTTAGATACTTCTTCCTCTTCTGATACAGTTCTAATTCTGTACTTCAGTGAACGAATAGTTTCATTTACAGCTTTTTCCAGTAATCTTGCTTTTTGATATTCTTGATAAGCTGGAGTATTTTTAGCTAAAATCTCAGCTTGATTAACTTTTTCTGTAAGTTTTAAGGCCCTCAGTTTCTCTTCAGTATAAGCTTTTTCTAGATCAACTAAGGCTTCTGAGAAATTGCCAAGAAGTGCTGAAAGTTCTACAAGTTCTTGAGAAAGTTGTTCTTTAGTTATTTTCCCTAAATTCTGCCATAAATTTTCTAATTTATTTTTAGTAATTTCTCTAATTGTTTGCATATTATAAATAAATAATTTCTGGCTCTTTCTTTAATCAAATAACCAATATTGTTATTCTTTTATCCATATTTTTAATAATATTTTATTATTGGTTCTTTTTGAAAATCACGGAATATCCAAATTTCTTTTGAAGTATTCTCTGGACAATTAGCAAATAAAGCTATTTGTTCTTTTTCTTCTGGAGAAATATAATTACTTTTAACTTGAATCAGCTTAATTTTGTGCCTATTGATCGCTACCAAATCAAAAATTCCTAAACTTGCTCCTACTTTTGTCACATTATAACCAGCTAATTCTAAAATCTTTTTAGCTTTTCTTTCCTGCCTTGCTCCTTTTGCTTTTTTGTTAATCATATTAAATTACGCCAATTTTTCTTTAATTATTGAATCTAATTATCTATCCTTCTATTTCTCATAATAATCTATTTTGCCTAATTAAAGGCTCTAGTCTTTTATTTGCTATTTTTATATATTCTGGATTTAATTCTATTCCTAACCAATTTCTTCCTAATTTGTAAGCTACTACTGCCGTTGTTCCTGTTCCCATAAATGGATCTAATACTATGCCATTTTTAGGACAACCAAATTTAATTGGTATCTCGCATAACGCTTTTGGGAAAGCTGCGAAATGATCAACATTTACACCAAGTTCACGCTGGAAGTTGTGAGGCTCGGGTCTAATTTGCCAAACTGTGGAAAGATTTTTTCCTAAAATTGGTGTCTCTAATTTCCTTTTGTTATCCATAAAATCTCTTACTCTACTATTGAACACTCCTGAGTAATTTGAATATATTTTCTCCAAAGAGGAGTCCCTCCGTAAGTCCACCTTCCAGAAATCCTGAATATAAACCAACCTTTATTTCTAAGATATTCATCTTTTTTCAAATCTTTTCTGCCTTGTTCCCTCTTTTTATGGTATTTTCCGTCTACTTCTATTCCTATTTTCCAAATAGGATCAGCAAAATCTATAAAATATTTTCTAACTGGAAATTGAGGATAGAATGGAAGTCCCCAATAACGAATATCGCTCCAAACATTACTTTCAATTTCTGTAAAAACTAAATTCCAATCAAAAATACTATAAGGACAACAAAGGGGTTTCCAATTTTCATAATTTTTTCTAATTGTTGGTATATATTTGAAAAAATTCATAGATCTTTTAAGGGTCTAGGAACTGCATTTACTCCTCTGTAATAATTATCTAGTTGAACCAATTCTTCATCAGTCAACTTTTCACATTCCTGCGGAATATAATCTACAACTACAAAAGCAACCTTTAATTTTTTCTCTCTTCCAAAACCAACTTCCCCTAAATTGCAGTAAGTAGGATCTTTTTCATACCACTCTTTCCATTCTTTTCTCGGCATAAGTTTTTTTACAAATATAGCTTTATGTTTCATGTTTTACTTTTTTTTAATTCGCCTAAAGGCTCATCTATGTATTTATGCACGGTTTCTAAAGTCCATTTGAAATCAGTATTATCCTCCAGCCAATACATAACTTCTGTAATAGTTTGGTCTGAATAGCCTACTAAAGCACGAGCAGGTCTTAATTCCCGCCGCAGGGCAGCCTGATATTGGTCTTTATTCTCAAAGAAATAACTTTTAAATTGCCAGTAAAGAGCAATTATCTGAATATGTCTATTTCTATCTTTTTTCATTTTTTCTAGTTTTTCTTTAAAAGAAAATTTTTTTAAAAAAAACCCTCGTTGCGAAGCAACAATATCTTTTTTTCTATTTCTTATCTCTATTTCTCTTTTGTATGCTATTGTAGTATCCCCCGGGTGATATTGTAGTATCACCCCGGGTGATATTGTAGTATCACCCGGGGGACATTGTAATGTCTTCCCCCTCTCTTTTAGGATGAAGATTTTCCGCCAAGTTCCTTCTTTATTTCTCTCAAACTCTGTCTTAATTAAGTCTTTTTTTTCCAACTTCTTGATCAAAGATCTAATATTGCTCTTTGTAAATCCTATCTGCTCTGCTAAATACTGATTT
The DNA here is from genome assembly GCA_040755795.1 of bacterium. NCBI lineage: Bacteria > bacterium. The sequence continues at coordinate 13,544 of JBFLXS010000008.1, forward strand.
GAAGCGTAACAAAAGCCTTTTTGCTTAGTTAATATATTTATTTCAGCAAAAAGTAATTTCTCACTTGCTGCTAAATCTTTTCGTTTAGCTATTTCAAGCGGAATTAAGATAAAAAGACTTTCTAATAGTTCTTTTAACTGTTCTACAGTATTTATTCCTCTTTCAAACAAATAATCAACCATTTTCATTTTTTCTGGTTTTTCTCTTAAATCTACGATTTGAAATTCTCTTTTTTTTGGATCTGGAAATTGTTGTTTTTCTTTTTGTTCCATAATTGATAAGTAAATTATGTCTAACAATTAAATGGTTCTCTTAGTTCTTCCCATTCTTTATGCTCTTTTAGGGTATGTGTTTGTTTTTGATCTAATTTCCTTTTAGCTTCTTTTCTAATTGCTTTTATTTCTTCTTGCATAGCTTTTGCAACATCTATTTTTGCTCTTAAGAATAAAGCTTGGCTTACTTCCTCAACTGGAATTCCTTTACTTTTTTCATCTAATTCAGTCTCATAAGAAGCAAAGAAATCTGAAGTTTCATAAGCATTACCTCCATAATTTGAATGACTTAATTTTCTTGAATATGCTCTTATAATCCTCATTTTAAAATTCACTTAAATCATTTTCACTATAAAGATCTTCATTTTCAGGGATAAATGCAGTTGAATCTGTAACTTTAGGACTTTTTACTATAATCTTTTCTTTAGCTTGAATACTAATTACTTTAGCATATTCCTTACCAGCCTGCGATTTCCTTTGCTCTGTTACGACTCTGGCTGCTTTACCTACCAATTTTAATTCGTCAATGGTATCTCCTACTTTTACTTCTTGGCCAGTTAAATCTTGATAAAGTTTTGGCAATCTTGAATCAGTAGCTGAAAAATATGCTCTTAAATTACTGCCTTTAAAATCTGTTTTTCCTTCTAAGGATTGATCAATTACTAAAGCTAATCTTAATTGTAAATTTCCCCATTGATTTTTTTCTATTTTAGCATCAGTAATCGTAACAAAATAAATATCATCAGGAATTAAAGGAAATTTTCTAGGTTCTTTGATTTGAAATGTCATATTTTCACCTCCCTTCTATAATAATTTTTAGTTGCATAGGTTAAAGCAAGTAAAACCTGTTAAATTGACTTCAAAATAAATCATCTTTGTTTTACTTACTAAGGCCAAAAGCAAGTAAAATAACTTATTCGGTCATATTCCCAGGAATAGGCAGGTAAAGTAAAAATGAAAACTTTTTTAAAGAAAAATCTTTACCTACCTATGTTTAGAGCGGATTAGTTTGAGGAATTTTTCTACCATATCTGTTAATTGACAGACTTAGGTATCTGACGAATTTGCCAGCTTATTCTGGATTTTGCTTTATTGTTCCAGAAATTACCGCTCTTCAAGAATTTTAATAATTTTTATTTTCTTTCCGCAATTTAAAGCTTCTTGATAATCCCATTTGAAAATATCAAATCTACCGTCAAATCTTCTGGCAGTTCTGTCTTTACAGATAAATTCTTCCCCATCAATCTCAACTTTAGTTCCAAACTTATATTTTCTTGGACAAGCTATAGCTGAAGAATAAACTTTTTTCCCGCTTGCCATAATACATCCACTATTTGAGCAAGACTCATAAGGAGAATAACAAGTTACTATAGCTTTTATTTTGTTTTCTCGTTTTACTGAAATTTGAATAGAATTTTCTGAAATTTCTCTTATAAGTCCTTTATAATTTCCAATTGCAGAAAAAACAGCTAAAAGAGTCATTGCTATCGTTAACAATAGAAACCAAATAATTTTTATTTGTGTTTTTCTTTTTTTGAGCATTTTTTCACCTCCCTTCTTTTGTATTTTTTAATTTGGCTAAAATTAGCCAATTTTTTCAGAGCTCGGGAGAGCCAAAAAAGTCTATTTTGACCCCCTTTTTTTGGCTAAGATAAGCCATCACCGTGCGCATTTTTTCCTTAAATGTATTAAGCATACCACCCCCCCTTAAAATTGCGCACGAAAAATTTAATTTTCTAAATGCAGAATTCTTCCAATTGAAAACTTTTCCGAAGCTATTTTTACTTCCTCTAAAGAAAAAGTTTTAACTAAATTTGGAACTTCAAAATTAATTATTCAGTAAACCAAATGAAAAACTAAACTGCGAAGAATTTTAAATTCCAAAACTTTTCTTAAAATTTTAGAAAAGTTTTCTCCATCTTTTCTAAAATTTAGAATTATTGCTGCTACCTTTCCTTTTGGATCAGAAATAAATTCATCTAATTCTTTTTTCATTTTTAAAACTTCTAATTCTTTTTCATTTCTTGCAGTTAGAGTTTCATCTGGATCAAGTTTCCAAATAGAGTTTTCTAAATCAAATTTAACTTTAACTGGGAATTCTTGGTGATTTCTTTTTACTTTCTCACAAATTTTACAAACAGAATAATATCCATCTTTTTTAGAAGAATCTTTTCTAAAATTTTCAATAGAAAGCCATTGATTGCATTTAGAACATTTTTTAGTTGTCATCTTTAATCACCTCCCTCCCTTTCTTATTTTTACGAGTTATTATTCGCTTATTTAGAATTTCTAATTTTGGTTTACAGTTGAAGATTTGCCAGGGACCTCCTGAACAACAATGCCCGAAGATCGGACAAGAAAGGACAGGATATTTCTTTATTTCTTCTTCTGTTAAAAGAGGCATTAATTCTATACAATGCTCCCATAAACAAAGAGTATATTTTTGCTTTTTCCAATTCTTATTAGGAAAAAACTTTTCACAATATTCTGATCTTGCTTCTTCAGCTGTTATTATTTGCTTAGACATAATTCACCTCCCTTCTTTAGTCTCTCATCTCCGCCCCAAGGTTGCTGAAATAGACATTTGACTTTCGTCTATCTTCTAAATCTGGCCAAAGGGGCAGACAAAAGAAACTAAAATTTTAAATTTCTTTTTCATTTTGTATGGCTTCATATCTTAATTTTTCTTCTAAAAATTCTTCTTTTTCTTTATCAGAAAGTTTATAGCTTATCTCTTCAACTTTCTCTGCTTTTTCTTCTAAATTTTTTAAATTATCTTCCATCTTTTTTCCAAGAGTTACAAATCTCTTAGTAAAATCTCTAATCTTTTTAACTAAAGGATATTTCTTTTCTTCTTCTTTATATTCTTGTCAAGTTTTCATAAATTTTTTATTCATTTTTTTACACCTCCCTTCTTAAAAATAAAAAAAGACTAATTATAAAATTAGTCTTGCATATTTTTTTGATTTATTATAAACTCAATAATAGAAATAAAAGAAATTCCTTTGAAAGACCTTTTGATTTTAGCTGTTTTACCTCTAAACATAAAACTCGGTATAGAACCGAGTTTCAATAAATTTTGTGAATTTTCTAGCTTTAAAAGTTATCCACAGACTATCGCCCCAGTGGCAGAAGCGCTAGAATAACGCCGCAGACAAGTTTTTGGCTTATTTTAGCCAAAAAAGCCAGGTTTCACAAAATAATTAGAAACTCAATTCTAGTTAATTTTAATCTCTACTTATAGTATACACCTTTAGAAAATCTTTGTCAATATTTTTTGATGAGTTTTTTTAGCGTTTTCTTTCTCTATTCCGACATAAACTCTTAAAGTTGTTCGTTCACTTTTATGCCGACAAAGATATTGAGTATCTTTTAAATTAGCTCCATTCCGAATTAAATGTGTAGCAAAACTTTTTCGGAAGATATGATGACAGATATGTTTCTTTAATCCTAAATTTTTAGTATGAGTTCTTAAAAAACCTCTGGCAGTAACTGAAAGAAGTCTTCCTCTACCAGAGACGAAAAGTGCTTCTAAATTATCTTTTCTTCTTTTAAGATATTTTTTGATCCAAGATAAACTACGATCAGTAAAATAAACTTTTTCTTTTTCTTTACTTTTGATATTTTTAATTACTGCTTCTTTTTTCTCCCAGTCAATGTCTTTTTTATTTAAAGTAATTGCTTCTCCAATTCGCATTCCTGTATCCAGCAAAACTTCCATTAAAGCTCTAGTTCTTAAACTAGCTAAATCATCTGTTTTAATAGAATCTCTAAGTAGATTTATTTCATCTAAAGTTAAGTATTCTACAGGCAATTGAGGCATTTTGGGGATTTCAATATCCCGATAATCAAAAGGTAATTTAACTCCGTTATCTTTTAGAAATTTCAAAAAGTTTCTCCAAACACAAGCTGCTCTTTGAGGACCATACTCCCCATGTGCTTTTCCACCTTCAACTATCGCTGCGGTATCAGCCAGCTTTAGATTAGAAATTTTTTTATCTTTTAATAACATAGATTAAGAATTTTTCTCAAATTTCATTTCTTGTTCATCTGATAATTCAGCATGGCTAATTGCTCCATAAATAAATCTTCCGTGTTCTGTAATTGTCTTTTCTGTTAATCCTTTTTTCCGCAAATACTCCAAATAATCTTTGAAGAAATCCTTAATCTGATAGTCTTCAGTTTTCATATAACACCTCACAGTTGCTATAAAAGCCTTGCTAAAAACTTTATAGCGTGTTATAATATAAATAGGCATAAGGGATAGGAGCTTCTATCCTCTTATTGCCAGCTGTCCAGTCACTCGCAGTGCTGGGCAGCTTTTTTCTGACCTTGATATTCTATCTTAGCACAAATAAAAATCTTGTCAAGGGTCTTATTTTTTGAATTGTTTAGTTATGTCTACTATTCCCTGCGAAGCAAGATATGCAATCACTACTTTGATAAAATCATTCATAATCTCTTCTGAAATTCCTGCTCCAAAAGCATTGGCAATCAAAAGTGCCAAAGTCAAAAGAGTAATCACAAATTTCTTGCTTCTGAAAGTGGAATAGTTAACGACCTTTGTGTTAGTCATATTATTTATAATAATTAATTAAAAAACCTATTATTACAGCTCCTAAAACTCCAATAATCCACCAAATAAGTTTATCTATTTTTCCATAAAAAGCTGTAATATGTTTATCAAATCTTTTTGAGAGTTCTTTAAAAGCTATTTCTAAAGCAGTTAATCTCTCATGAATTTCAATTTTATTTTTGAGATTGTTTTTCATATTGTTTTAAATATTCTGGAAAAGTTAGATATAACCATTTATTGCCATATTTCCCTTCAAAAACAGCCTCATATGGCCAATAAAATCTTAAAGCTGTTACTTCTTTTGGAGAAGGAGCTCTTTTTATTTTTGCCCAAAGCCAGGGATTTGTTACGACCTTTAATTCTTTTAAATAATCAACCCAACGACGAGGATAATTATAATAATCATCCACAGGATATCTTTCCTCAAGATCTAGACTAACCCAAGCATCCCAAATTTTATGTCTCCCTTCAGCAATAAAGAAATAACCATTCATTGGTCCCCAATTTTCCCCCCAGCTATTTTTTGCTTTAAATAAATCTTTATCCCAGCCGACAATTTCTATTGCATGGCCACCAATATATTCCTTTCCTTTTGGTAAAATTCCATCTTGATCAGGATAATAATTTTTATACCAAGGCATTGAAACTACTACAGAATTTTTATATTGGAAAATCGCCTGCTTTATTTCCTCCCAACCTTTAGTGTAACCAGGTTCAATATCTATTCTCCAATAACTTTTGCTTTTATGCTTCTCAGCTTGTTTATAAACATGCTCTGGAATATTTTTAGTATCAATATACTCTTCCCAACTCATTGATGCTTCAGGTTCTCTAAAATAGCCTTCTGGACAAACTCCATATTTTTGAACTACTTTAAAAGTATTCCTTGTATAAGCTCCCCAATTAGTATTTCCTTCTATTTCTTTAGTCTTTGCCATGATAAAACGAGCTGACATTTCTTCTCCTTCCTGTTTTTCTTTATGGTGAGCTTGTGCCTGACTTGTACATGAAGGTCTGCTGAATTGATTATTGGGATTAAATTTCTCAAACAATTCAAATTTTTCTGGTAATCTAACTGGTTTTTGAATACCAACCAATCTAAAATCCCTCCGATCTTTTTTGTCTCGGAGACAGCCTAAATTATTTTGTATATTTTTAGACATAATTTTTGAAAGGCGGGAGAGTAGAAAAGTATAGCTGAAATTTTTACTCGTCTTCGGTTTCAGTACTTTCTTACTCTCCTTCAACTGTGAAATAAGATACTAAAACTTTGTGACATTTTTGGCAAACCAGCATTCTATAATTCTTGTGAACTACTTGATAAACTTTTTGATAACTTTTGTAGTCTTTACAGTATCCTATTTCTCTTCTGACCATTAATCTGAACTTCAATCTTCTCAACTTGTTTTTCAATTTCGCTTTATCAACCATTTTAATCCCTCCTTAATTTTCACCTTTTTCAAAAACTCCTTCTAAAACTTTATGGCATTTCTCACAAGCCAATAGCTTAAAATTTTCATGCTCTACTAAATAGATCTTTCTTAAAGCATTACAATCCTTGCACCATCCTATTCCTTTCTTTAAAATCTCCTCAAATCTTTTCTTTCGTTTACTATTCATTTTTTCACCTCCTCTTTTTAATTATCTTTTAAAAGCTGAGCTAAGGGAGGTAGAAAAGCTCAGCTTTTAGAAGATAATTGTTTTTTCTGATTCAGATATTGCCAAATTCTATAAAAGAACCACAAAATAATTCCGAAACCAACAAAGAGCCAAAGAAAATCACCGTATCTCTCCCATAAAAATCTGCAAATTTGAAATAAACCAATCCCTAAAATTCCTAAAATTATTATTATCAGAAAAAATCCAGGGAGCGGTGGTTCTTCCTGATATTGACTTGGAAACATAATTGATTTGACAAAATTTCTAAAAGGCGTATAATGAAATTGACTTGTGGATAATCTATCAAAAAATTTCGGCAGAATGGGTGGTTTTCTTTGCCGAAATTTCCACCCATTTTGCTTTTAGATTATGACTAAAACTTGGTTAAAAATATTTTTAGTAGCTAGTATAATAATTCTTTTAGTTGGTGGTTTATTTTATTTTGTTGAAGCAAGACAAGGTTGTTGTTCTTGGCATGGTGGTGTCTGTGGATGTCAATGTTGTAATGGGACACCACTTTCAGCAAAATGTGCTCCATATTATCCTTGGTGTAATGGAGAAAAAGAAATTTATACTCCTCTTCCCTCTCCTCCGTCTATTGAACCTATTCGGTTGTGGGATCAAACAGAAGCACAATCTATTTCTGCTCTTAGTAACAAGAGTAATAGATGGAGATACTATTAAAGTAAAATTTTCTAATGATACTATTGAAAAGTACGCCTTATAGGAATTGATACTCCCGAAACAGTTGATCCGCGTAAACCTGTAGAATGTTTTGGTAAAGAAGCTACACAAAAGATGAAAGAATTAGTTGATAGTAAAACAGTAAAATTAGTTAGAGGTAAAGAAAGTTCCAATCGGGATAGATATAGTAGACTTTTAAGATATATTTATCTTATAGATAATACTTTTGTAAATGCTGAAATGATCAAACAAGGTTATGCTTATGCCTATACTAAGTATCCTTTTGAATATATGGAAGAATTTAAAAGGTATGAAAGAGAAGCCAGAGAAAATAATAGAGGTTTATGGGCCCCAGGAGTATGTGAGGCAGAACAAACAAAACAACAAGAAGAAATTTTAACTATTTAACTATTTCAACTATTGCAGAAAATAAAGATATTAAAACAGAAAAACCAGAAGAAGAAGATACTACAGCAGGTTTAATCTTTTTAGCTTTCTTTATTTTATTAATAATATTTTTAATTCTAAATATTCGTCATTGGATACAAAGAAAAAAGCAGAATAATTAATAATAATTATGAGAAAACTCAAAAAAATTATAAGTATATTTCTTCTAATAGCAATTTTTGGAGGATTTTCTTATGTTATTGCTAATGCTCGCGTAAAAGTAAAAGGTTATTATCGTAAAGATGGAACTTATGTTCAACCGCATTACCGCAGTGATCCTAATAGCAACCCTTATGATAATTGGAGTTTCCCAGGAAATATCAATCCTTATACAGGAAAAATAGCACCTGGTAATCCTGATACTTATTTAAGAAATTATTACAAAGACAAAACTTATACTCCAAAAACTTATATTCCTAATATTTCATTACCTTCATTTTCTTCATTGTCTATTCCATCTTATTATTTTTCTTCTTTATCTTTAATTAAACCATTTCTAAAAGATTCTCTTTTGAATTCTTATAATGCACTTTATATTAACGATCCAAAAATATTAAAATTTCTTAAACCAACAGAAATTTATAAAGATTCATATTCATCTAAAATTTATTTAAAAACAAAAGGTAGAATTCCTAATATAAAATATTTAAAATATTATAAAGAAAAAGATTTAATTCGGGTTTATAATGATATTTATCTTTCAAATGATATTTATCTTAGATGGGATAAACCAAAATATTGGTAATTTTTAAAAATATGAAAGAACAAAATCCTGAAAAAGAAGAATTTCAAGTAATCAATCCATTTAAAGAAGAGTCTTTTTCAAAATATACTTGGAAAACTCTTATTTTAATGACTCCTATGTTTATTATTGTTGGAGGGATAATTTTTCTTTTTCTATATATAATTTGGGAAATAATTAAAAGTATTTTTTAACGAAAAGGCTTTTCTCTTACTTCACTTGGAAGAAGAGCTCCTTTATATGGAATTAAACCATGTTGTTGCAACCATCTTAAATATTCTCTAGCTTCTGTTTCTTCCTCCCACTCCCTCCATTTTTTTTCTTCTTCTGTTTCAGTTGGTCTTACGGGAATTCCCAAAATATATCTTGTAGCTTTCCATTCCAAAGGAAGATCAGGATCAAAAGCTCCTTTAAAAGTAAAATAAAATCTTGAAAGAGCAGATTGAAGTAAATGTAATTTTTTAGCATTCATTTCATATCTTTTAATAAATTTCTTTTCCTTTGGATAACGCCAATCTCTATAATAAACTTCCTTGAAATCAAGGAATTTTTTTATAGGATTTGGTAAATATTTCAATTGTTTAACAGCTTCTTTTGTTTGAGCTTCTGGCGGTAGTTTTGGATTCCAGATTTCTTCTCCAAAATACATGTGTTTATTGAAAAATAACTCTGCTGGAACTTTCAAAAATGGTGTCAAAAGAGCAGCTATTTCTCTAATACCAGAAGGATTTATTGGTAATTTATTTAAATCCTCAGCTGGTAAATCTAATTGCATCCATAAAGATTTTCCGATTTCTTTCTGAAGAGGTTCTGGCAATCTAAAAACTATCATTTCTTTCATCCATTCTGGTAAATATCTAAATTCTTTTTGTCCAGCTTCTCCTGAAATAGCATCTACAGTTTTTGCGAGACCAGCGTACTTTCCAGGATTTTTAAGAACATGTTCTATCTGTAGAGGAATATTATGTCTTGTCCAAACATAGAAAGGGAAAACTGCTCTCATTCCTAATCTTTCAAAATTAGTTAATCCTTCAGGCATATAATCAAAATGATAACGAAATACCCACCTTGCAGCTTCTCTTGGAGCATCTCCTTGTATAAGTCTTTCCAAAAATAAAGGCATTCTTAAACCATTTTCTGTTTGTTCCATTAACCATCTTGGATAACCGCTTCCCATCCAAAATTTTTTAAGTTTTCCTTTTAAAGTTGTATCTAACATTTCTTCTATTGTCTGAGAAATATCCATCATTCCAGGTTGTCCTGTAACTCCTAATCTTTCTGCTAAATCTCTAATTTGATTACCAGTATATTTTACTCCTATTTTCGTTTTATAAATTTTGTCTTTACCTCTTAAAATATCCCTGCTTTGTTTTGTTCTTCTCAAGGCTTTAGTGGGAGTATTTATTCCAGCTAACCAATTATTAAACCAACCACCAAAATAGTTTCTAGTATGAAAAGCTGGCCAATATCCCGTTACAGTTCCTTTCCAAAAACTAAGAACTTTAAAATATCCTTTTAATAAAGTCTTCATTGTTTCTTCATTTGTAAGAACTTTCTGGACTTCATCTATATGTTCAGCTATAGGTTGAGGTAATAAAACATCTTTTAACTCTGGAACAGTAGATTTTATTAGTTTAATTCCTTCATCCGTATATTGAGCCATTCCTTTTTTAATTGGTATACCAAATTTTGCTCCAGTTGCTTTTAGAAAATTATAAGTATTGATGTATCTAATATGTTCAGCTTTTCTTAAAGCCCAAGCCTTAAAGAAATCTGGTTCAAAGAAATTTTTAATTTTATATTTCTTTTTAAAGAACTTATTTATATCTTTTATAGTACCTTCTATTTTTCTAGGATTAGCTGATTTCAATCTAGCTCTTAAAGGTTTAGGAAGAACACTAAAAAAATTTGTGCCTGTATCAAGAAAATCTCTACCTTCTTTTGTAATATAATGTCTTACATAATGAGAGATTTCTCCAATTTTTTTACCAGTAGCTCTTTCTAACTTTAGCATCTCGTCGGCTTCTTTTCTATAAATTTTTAAGATATTATCTAAAACTTCTCTATTAAATAATCTTCCCTTTTCAGCTTTATAAGCTAAATGTTTTCCGACTTCAGGACCATATTTTTTTCTCATTTCTTTAGCTGTTCTTATAGAAAACTGAACAGCTCTATTTATTTTAGCTCTTGTTCCTTTAACAAAAGGTTTAAAAAGTTCATCTGCATAAGCTCCTTGCCCTCCCCATTTAGTAGGAAGTTTTTCTATTTCAGAAAAAGGTTTAAATGCTTTTGATACTCCCATTTTTATAGTTCTAATCCCAGGAGCTTTTCCTATTAAACGACCAGCAGCAGTAAAAGGAGCTCTGGGAACAAATTGCATCCCCATAAATTTTAAACCATCTTTAGCAATAAGTTTTTTAGCTATTCCTTCTCCTCCTTCCTGAATTAATTTTGCAATTTCTCTTTTAGCTGCTCCTTCACTAATCCCTTTTGCCATAGTTTTTTTTATTAATTTAGCTCCAGTTTTACTTAAACCTATTTTCCCTCCAGTAGTTGTTATTCTAACTGCTCCACCCGTTCCAAAACTAAGATAAGTAACTGGATCAAGTAAAATATCAACAACTAAAGCAGCCAATCCTTTTTTACTCCATAAAGGAGTTTTTTCTTCACTCTCAACAAGTCCTATAGCTTCACTAGGACTTATTTTTTCTCTAACTCCTTTTATAATCCCTTCTCCAGCTAATAATCCTCCCATAACATATTCTCCTGTTCTCAATATTCTAAAAACTCCTTTTAATACAGAACCTCCTTTTCTGCCCCAATTTTTCCACCAAGGAATACTTGTTTTAATATCAAAACCATATTCTCTTAAAGTTGCACGAGTAGGAGAAATTATTTCTTCTGAAACTTTTGGAACTTTCATAGGAGGAAGACCAAAAGCTCTTTTTGTAGTTGGAAAAGATTCAAAAGCCATAATTATTCATATAAAGTTCTAGTATATTCTGGTATAGTAAATTCTGGTATAGTAAAACTTAATTCAAATTCAGCAGGAGTTACTTCTTTTAGAACTTCTTTTTTAGGTGGAACTTCTTTTTTAGGTTTTTCAGGAATAGGTTCCATCATTTTTTTCCATAATTCTACTCCTCTTCTTCCTTTTTTAGCCCACCAAGCAACAAGTCCTTCTCCAGTTGTTATTGGTTTTTCTTCCCATTCTTTTGGAATAATTTTTTTTGGTTTTTCCATAATCCCTTCTATAGGCTGTCCTTGTTCTAACCAATCTTGAAATTCTAAACTAGTAGGAATTTCTTTAAATTTTCTAGCAGCAATCCAAAGAGCTCTATCTTTATTTCTCATGGTTTTTGAAGCCTCTATATCAATTCTTGCTTTTTTAAAAGTATAATCTTTTCCTTCTTTATCTAATTCAATTTCAATTTCCTCATCTGTCCATTCATGCATTAATAAATCTGGTTTGTTTTCTTTAATCCATCTAACCTCTGAATCAAATTTTGGACGATCATAGGGACCAGTTGGAGGTGCTTCCTCTCCTAAAAGATAATTTATTGCTGAAGCTCTCATTTCTGGATAAGGTTCTCCTTCCAAAGCTGGTATAGTAACTCCTATATCTCTTCCTCTACCTGCTAATTCTAAGGCCCTATTATGAGCTTCCATTTCCTGTTTTTTCTCTTCAACTCCCAACAAATTCATAGCCTGCTGAAAAGTATGTACAGGAGTAATTCCAGCTCGCGGATATTTTATCATTAGATCTCTAACAGTAGTTTTTTCTAATTCTCTTCTCTCAAAAGCTTCTGGAGTTAAATAAATTCTTCCATCTTCTCTTCTAATATCTTCTTCAGTAAAATACTTAAGTTGAGCAGGATCAGAAATATAGAATCTATTTTTCTCATAAGTAGTTACTGCTTCAGCAGCTTTTTCTTCAGTCATATCAAGACTAATTGGAGCTAAAGGATTATTTAATTTCAAATCCATAACTCGTTGTTTTTCTTCTCTGGCTATATTATAGGCATCTACCACAGCATTGTAAGCATCATCAAATAATCTTCTATCTTCAGCTTTTAATGTTGCTAAATAATTAGTATTAACATTCATCCAAGAAGTCCAGCGACTAAATTCTCTCTCTTCGTCAACAATAGCTAAATCAACTGCATCTCTAGCTAATTGTCTGGCTTGAGTAATATTGCCAGAAATAGCTTCTAAAGCAGCGGCTTTCCCAGATAATTCTGCTCCCATTAAAGCTCTTTTTCTCAGAGAATCTCTTTCCATTCTAGCTTCAATTGCCTCAATCAAAGGCATAGCTACTCTTCTTTCTCTATTTTTATCTATATCTACCATCAATTGAACTTTTTCTTTATTTATCTGACTAGCTAAACTAGCAACTTCTTTTCTTAAATCTGCTTGTTGTTGTAAGACATCTGAAGTAACTCCGTATTCTTTAAGTTTTGCTTCCCATAAAGCAGCTGTATCTATAGGTTCTTCTATTTTTTTACCAAGCCATTCTCTAGCTTTTTCAACCGCTCCTCTTGCTTCTGTAATCTCTGGAGCTAATTCTTTTCTCCATTCTTCTAATTTAGTTATATATTTAGCTACAAAAGAAGGCATAAAATCTTCTAATTTAGATAAAGTAGTAAAAGCATCTTTTGCTTCTCCTTCTGGAAATTCAAGATCTAAATCTTTTAGATCGGTTGCTTTATCTGTTATTGGAGTTGGAGTCCCTTTAAAAGGACCAATTGGTTGAATTCTAAAAGGTCCAGCAGGTTTTCCAGCTGCTTCATATTGTCTAATCGCTTCTGCTTTCTTTTCTCCTGTTAAATGTTCAAATCTTCCTCCATAAGGACGACTTGGAACAGTTGGAGTTGGAGTTGGAGTTGGTGCTGGTGCTGGTCTAGGAGTAGGAGTTGGGCTAGCTACTGGAGGAGGACTTGGTTTAGTAGGCCATGCTCCATATTGACCAATTAAAAAATTCCAATTCCTTTTAGAAATTTCTTCTCTTGCTTCAGCTTCAGTAGAAGTTGAGATAGACTTTATAACTCCCTCAGGAGTTTTTGCCCAAAGAAAATATCTTTGTTGTGTTCTTTGCATATTAAGTTAAAGCGACATAACACCAAGTATTTCCAAGATAAACATATAATCTATACGTTACCCCGCTTTCATATAAAACGAATTGCTCAAAAAAATTTTTAGGTTCTCCAGTAGGAACAGTAGCAACTGTTTTTAATTTTTTTCTAAAAACTTCTAAAGAATCTGTTCCTAAATGTTGATGAATAGGAATTTCTTCTGGAATTTCTTGATCTCCTGTAGGAATTGTTTGAATTGTTTCTTCTTTAGTAATTTCTAAACTCATATTGATAAATAATCTCCTTCTAAAATTATGTTTTTTATCTTAGCAGCTCCTGCTAATTCTAATCTTATTTGTAATTTTCTAGCTTCTACTCTAATATCAAATCCTTTATGTTTTATATCAGTATTTATTGTTCCTACAGTAGTCCAAAAACTAGCATAATCATCTTTATATTTCACAGTAACAGTATTACTAGAAGAAAAATCTCTTCCAACAATATTTATTTTTTTCCAGAGTTTTCTCTTTTCTGGTCTACCAGCATCTTGTATTAAAGATTCATAAACTATATTTGAAACATAAACAGAAGCTTTAACATCTGTTGTTTCTATTGCAAATCCTGAACCATTTTGATCAATAACTCCTAAATAGAGAGTCTCAGGTTTTTCTAATAATGCAGGAGGTTGTTTTCTTCCCCCAGTACTTTCTAAAGAGAAAATTGTTACATTTCCTGTATTTATATTTCCTGAAGCTACAGTATATTCTAAATTAGGAACTTCAGGAAAATTACTATTTTTTCTTCCAAAACTATAAACTCCACTAGGTATATTACCAGTAGAACTTTCAAATTTTCTTCCTACTCCAATATGTAATTTTCCTCTATAAATAATCATTCCTCCTGGATAAATCCCAATGGGAAGATCATTTTCATCTCTAGCAAAAGAAAATTTTTTTTCTAAGTTTGTTCCATTATAATAATATAAATCACCAAAATCTCCAGCAGAAAATTTCAAAATTCCATTATGATAGATCATTGCTAAAATTTCATATTCATCTATTGGCAAACTATCATTCCAACTTTCAGAATTATAATCCCAAAAGAAAATTTTAGCTTTTTTAGGTTTTATATTAGTATAATCTTGGCGAGTACCAATTGCTATATTATACCTTAATTTAGATAAACATTTTATTTCAGTTCCTGTAGGTAAATCTAAAGCTGCAGAAGTAAAAGTTGTACCATCCCAAGAAGCTAAATTTGAACCATTCCCAATATATAACTTATCATCATCTCCTATAAACATAGGATGCCAATCACAAGCATTTAAAGTCTGCCAAGAATCAGTCCAAGCTGGAGTCCCAGATAAAGGTCCATATCTTCCAGCTGTAGCATTTCCAGCCCAATAAAGATAATCTTTATATTCAATTAAACCACCATAAGTTCCAGCATTAGCATCTGTATGAACTAATGTCCAAGTAGGAGTAGCTACATAAGGATCCATTTCATAAATACGAATTCCTTCTGTTACTCCTCCTGTAGCATAAACCTTACTATTACTAGCTGCTTTTATCCAATAAACAGGACCATTTATATTATTTGGAGATTCAGCTTCAGTCATCGCTGTTGTTTTGGGATTACTTTGTAAAAGACCTTTTCTATTATGGATATTACAATTTTGAGCAAAAATAAAGGCACCTGGAAAACCTTTTTCTTCATCACTAGAAATTCCTCCTGTAAAATCATCTATATGTATTCTAAAATCAGCCATATTTTTAATAATAAGTTTCCACTTTAGGTACAAGCCTAGTTGGCTTATCTCTAAACCTAGAAGAATAATATTTTCTTAATTGATCCCAAAGTTCATTTAATTGAGATTTAATTAAATTTCTCTGCTCAGCTAATTCATAAGAATTACAGAAATCTAAAGTAGCCTCAAAAGAAAGAATTCTATGAAATGGTTCAGCAAAAACTGGCTCATCAGTATCAGCACTTAATTCTGTAGGAAGTTTAGTATACCAAATCTTAATCGCAGGAGAAATTGCTGTGTCTGGAGTAGGATCAAAAGCAATAGTTGTATCATTAGGAATATAATAGACTGGATTAGCACTGCTATAATTATCAGTACCATCAGCAATTGATCCTTTATAAGTCTTTAAACTAACTGGATTAGCTTCTACATAATCATCAGCTCCACTAGTATATCTAATTTCTACTCTTTCAATAGTTAAAATATCAGTAGGAAAAGTATATTCAGCTTGATCAACTACAGAATTAGTAGAAGCTAAATCTCCTTGAAAAGTCCATTCTCCCATATTCTCCAATATATCGGCTACTACCTTATGATATGCTCTATTTATGTTTCTTTTCTTATCATTAGTTGGATAAGAGGTTGAATCTGTTTTTAATAGAAAATCTATGTCATTAATAAGTCCTGTATTGTTAACAGTATCATTAAGGACCATATTATTTTTCTTTATAATGTAATAAACGATGATGTCTTTGACATAACCATTTTACATTATAAGGATTATTATAATCTATCTGATAAAACCATATTTTTATAAATATTATGTTCCCCAATATTTTGTAGATAAAGTCATTTGTCCACCTTCTGGTGGAGCAGCTTCTCCTGCATATCCTACAAGATAAAAATCCATATTTTCATTTGCAATTTTACCTTCAATTTTTCCATTTGCATCTGCTTCTACTAATCCAAAGGCATGATTTTCACCAGCTGCTCCCCAATAAATATTTTCACTTGAACCATTCTTTCTTAATCCAAATTTGTCTTGATAAGATCCAGAAACAATTTCAAAATATCCACCAGTAGCTCCACTTGCTAAAGTTGCTAAATCTATCCAAACTTCAACTCCTGCTACAAGACTCAAAGTATCAATCCATCCTTCATCTGTTCCACTACTTACACTACTATCTTTTGCATATAACCATCTCAAACTATGATCTCCTATTGTTAATGCAGAACTTGTATATGCTGCCCAATTTCCTTCTCCACTTCTTTTGGCTGTATTATTAGTACGAGTACAAGTTGCATCCATATCTTGACAATAACAAAGACAATCATAACCACTTTCTGAACTTACTTTCCATTTAAATTTTAGAACAGCTTCCTGCGAAAGAGTAATATCTTTATCAAGCCAAGTATTCTGATTATGTGTAATTACTCCACTATTTGCTGCAGCTGGAGAAGTATCATAAGTTGTTGCATCTCTCGTCCAATTTGCATCTCCACCTGTTGTCCATCCTGAAGGAGGAAAAGTCTCACCTGTAAAAGATTCTTCCCAAATAGTACTCTCTGAAAGAGACATATCAACAGCATTAGTATAAAAAGTCGAACCTTCAGTAACATATCCTACTAAAAAGTAACCAGCTGTTGTTGTGGAAACATATCCTTCACATATTTCCGAACTGTCAACTCCAATAATTGCTGCTCCATGACTATCAACATCTTTAATTCTGCTATCTGAACTTCCATTTTTTCTTATTCCCCAATTAGCACTAACAGCTCCAGTTACTTCAAAAATGGCTCCTATTGCTGTATCAATACCTGTATCAGCTGAAATATCTATATCAAGCCAAGTTCCACTAGAACTAAGAGATTTATCAACTGCATTAGTAAAAAATGATGCATCAGATCCAAAATATCCAACAAGCCAAACATTTACAGAAGTTATATTCCCAAGATAAAGTTCAAGTATTCTGTTTGTATCAACTCCAATTGCACACCAAAAATGAGAAGAAGAATATAAGTTTTGAGTTCTATTATCTCCACTACCATTTTTTCTAAAACCAACTGCTGTAGTAGTAGTACCTGTATTTTCAAAATGAAGAATTACTCCTGTTGAACCAGTAGGAACAGAACCAGAAACATCAGCATCTGTCCAGGCATTTGCTGTTCCTGGAGTTATCTCAGTTGGAGTAAACCAAATAACTGCCATATCATTTAATAATTAAATTTATTTTTTCTTTTTTTAACTGATTTATAATTTTCTGTGCATTTTTTGACCTTTTTTCTTTTTTTATAATTTTCCCTTTTTCATCTTTTATTGAAATCTCATTATACTGTTCTTCTGGAATTCTATCTCTTTCTGGTTGTTTTATATTTTCTTCATGAAATTTAATATCTCTTTCTAAAAATATTAAACTGTGTAATTTATCAAATTTTTCTTTAGTTAAGATTCCATAATTTTTAAATGGTTTTTTATTATAATAACAATCAGAAAGTTCATCATGAATATCATTGAATTTTTTATCAATTCTTTTTCTTAATTTTTCAAATTGAATTTTATCCCAATTTCTTTTTAAATTAGAAAAATCTTTTTTAGCCATAATTATACTTCATAACCACAAATAAGTATGTACTGAGTAATAACACTTGCTTGAGCAGTTAAATTATTATCTGCTGCAGTACTCTCAATAGGGGTTTGAAGATTAGAAACCATACCACCATTTGCCGCTAAAGAAGCAATAAAAATAGTAGAACCAGCTGTTCCATCTCTTAAAGTACAAGTTCCAGCTGCAGTAGCTGATATATGAATATCAGTTATAACAAACTTTTTACCTGCAGTTGGATCCCAAATTGTAGTTTCAGTAGTTCCAGTTAAAACTACATATTTTCTAACTTTTGTATAATTAACAATATCTCTTTTAACTGCTCCAATAACATTAGTTCCTGCTGGTAAAGCTGAGGCTATATCTACATCTCCAATATTATTTGTTCCAGCTGGAATTGAAGGTAAACTTAAAACATCAACATCTCCAATATTATTTGTTCCTACATTTAATCCAACGTTCCAAGTTCCTGATTGAGTAGCTGCTACTGTTCCATCTATAGTTAAAGAACCTCCTGCATCAGCTACTGGTAGAGGATAAGTATTTGAAGCTGTTCTTAAAGTAGAAGTTCCAGTATCAGCTTCAAACATTAAAGCAGTTCCAGTAATTGTTGTATCAGTATCTCCTTCTGTATATTGAGTTCCTCCTCCACCTCCTGATAAAACATCAACTTGTAAATGACCATCAGCATCAACTTTAAGCATTCTTGCTACAGCAGCAGCAGTTTGACCAGCAATAAGAACAGCACGAGCCTTACTTTCAATAGAGCCGCCTTCTGAAGCAAATTTATCAAATTCTTTGTCTCTTATTGATTCTATAGTCATAATTTTATAATAAACTTCTTAACCAACCTACAACTTTTTTAGTAAATTGAATATCATCTTTCATTAACTCAGTTAAAACAGCTGATGAGGCTTAAGCAATAGTTACTTGAGTATAGGCTGAAGGTTTAATAGGATTATTGTTATAATCATTAGTAGCAACTAAATTACCACCATAAACTTTACAAGCAACATAATCAGGTCCATCTCTAGCTTCAAATTGAATACGCCAGTTATTTGTCAATTCTAAAGTTATTCCTACTTTAACTCCACTACCTAAATCTTGTTTACCTGCTGCATTAATAAAAGTTTTTACGTTCATCCCTTCAGGATTATCTTCAAAATCTCTAATAGTATTTATTAATTCTTGGATACTAACTTCAGTTGTAGGTTTTTCAATAAAAATTACTTTATCGGGAGTATTAAAAGTTATAGCCATAGTTAACTTTCGGCTTCTATCTCTTTGATGAGCCTTTTTAACTTCTCTATCATTGCCTTTTCTTTTTCTATAACTTCTCCAAAAAGTTTAATATTAGAAATACACCGTTCAATATTCTTTTTGAGGGCCTCTTTATCATATTCAGGTTTTCTCATGTTATTAGGTTACAATACTATCAGTAGTTCTAATTGCAGCTACAGTTAATCCAGCTTCTACAAATGTTCCAGATGTTTCAAATGGCAAAATACCTTTCTTTCTCACTCGTATCATTACAGTTCTATCAGATAAATAAAGAACTTCCTGTTCTTCAGAGGTTGCATCAGCTTCTCTATCAATTAAAGGAACATAAGCTGTGTCACCAGTATCATAAGTTTTATATAACTTATTAGTATCATAAGCATCATTTAAATCCCAATCATTATCTGTTCCACCTTCTAAATAAGTTGTCAACTGTGTAGCAGAATCTACTGAAATAACATATCCAACACTACCATCAGTTGTATTTCTAATCACATCTCCTACTTCTACATTATCTGCTCCTCCAAAATCAGCAGCAGAATCCTGTAAAACCATAGTTCCTGTACCAGTTGTTGCAGTACCAGTTGCACCAGTTACTAAAGTAAATGTAGAAGTATCCCAACTTGAATATCTATATCTTTGTTCTTTAAACACAGTTGAACCATCATCATCAACAACTCTTAAAATACCAGAAGATGGTGTATCTTGTGCTATAGTTGTTGTTATTACAAAATCTGTATCACCTGCTAAATTAGCCGTAGCATGGCTATCATACTGAGATTTATTAATTTCTCTGAGATTTATTAATTTCTCCTGCCGAAGTCAAAAATACTGATACTCTATCTCCAGAAACAAGTGATGTAACTTTCATAGTAGCTTTAACAGGCGGATCTTGAACTGCTCCATCTGAATCAATAAGCTAATAACTTTGACCAGATGGCATACCTTCTATCCAAACTCCTTGAGCACCAAAGAATTTTCCACCAGCAAATGTTCCTAATGGAGATCCTTTCTTTTCAGTATATCCTGTATATGCTTTCCTATATTCTTCACCATCAAGAATCGTTATTACACCACTAACCACAGTATACATATCAAATCCTGAATCTTCCTCACAAACAAACTTGAAATATTCATAACATTGAGCAAGAGTTCTTCCAGTTTCATAAATACTACCACAATTAATAATCACATCATAATTCTTCAAAGCTTGCTGTTCATATGCTTTCTGCATTGTATGAAGCAGATTGTAAATCTTGAGATACAGTACAAGTAGCTCCTGACAAATCTCCAGTTATTGTCTTTGTATTCAAAGAGGTATTTGTAACATTTCCAAGTGTAATAACTGAACCAGTATCTTTTAATAGAATTGCTTCACCACCTGTATAAGTTACTCTTTCTCCGTTAATAAATGTTCCTGTAGTTCCACCATGAGTTGCTGTCCCATTAACAAAAGCAATTGTAATATCACTCCAACCAGATACTATAGTTGTTGAAGTACCATTTACTTTTGCTTGAGCACGAGTCGTCCAAGTAACTGTATTATCAGTAGTAGTTCCACCTTCTGTTGTATTCCAAGTTGGTTCTGAAACTCTCTATCTTTTATTGACTCAATAGATTTAGACATATTATACTTTACTTCTAAAGAAAAGTTCTTTTTCTTTAGCTTTTATTATATTTTCTTTTCTTTTAAGTTCTGCTTCAAAAAGTTGCAATTCTTTAATTTTATTTTCTATAGTTTTTTTATCTTTTTCTAATAAAAGTCTTTCTTCAAAAACCTTTTGAGTATCCTTTTCCTTTTCTTCAATTTGTTTTTCTAAATTTTCTAATCTTTTTTTAAGATTATTTCTTTGAGTTTGAAATTGGTTATTTTGTTTTCTTAAATTATTTATTTGTGATTTAAAATTTTCTTTTTTATTTTCTATTTCTTTTAATTCTTTTTCTTTTTCTCTAATTTCTTGAATAATTTGTTGATTTTTTTCTTCAACTTTTCTAATTAATTGAGGAATTTTTTCTTGTTGAATTTTAATTTCTTTTTCTCTTTCATTAATTATATTTTCTTTTTTTCCCAATTCTATTCTTTTAATATTAAAATTTTCTTCTTTTTGATTAAATTGTTCTAATTCTTTATTAGTTTTTTCTAAATTAAAT
>JBFLXS010000009.1 GCA_040755795.1 bacterium
TAATCGGTAATTTGAGATAGCAGGCTACTGCTTGCTCTTTACCGATAACCTGATAACCGATAACTGATAACCGATAACCTGAGTTGATAGTAACAGGAAATCACAAAATATGCCTCTCTAAAGTATAAATACCGTTTGGCTGATCTCATGACGAAACTATTTAATCAGTTACCACTTACCAGTTACCAATTACCAATTACCAGTTACCAATTAGAGGAGTGAAGTTATGATACCTTCGGTAAGCGAATTTCTTGAAGAAGTTACTAAATCTCCAATTAGAACTGAGTTAGTTAATTTCTTTTATGAAAATCAATTTGCTATGGATACAGCAAAAAATTTAGCCCGCTGGATAAATAAAGATTTATCGGAAGTGGAAAATGATTTAGAAAAATTAGTGAAATTAAAGGTTGTAGAAAAAATAGGTGAAGGGAAATCTGCAATTTACTCTTATACCCAAAATTTAGAGACAATTAACATCCTTGATAAATTTATCAGGATTATGCGTGGAGAAGAAAAATATGGCTAAAGAATCTGCGGTTCAACGAGTAAGGGGAACATTCGATTTATGCTATGAAGAATATTATCAATACGAGGAAATTCGAAATAAAATTAAGGCTTTTTTTGAATCCTTTGGTTATAGTTGTATTGAGGTCCCAATTGTAGAATATACAGACCTACATCTAAAAAAGTCAGGACAGGAGATTATCTCCAAAATGTACACCTTTAAAGACTACGGCAATCGAAGTGTTTGTCTGCGACCTGAAATAACTGCTTCAGTTGTTCGAGCCTTTATTAATAACTTACAAAATAATCCATTACCAGTAAAACTTTACTATATCGGTCCTGCCTTTAGATACGATACTCCACAGTTGGGTAGATACCGCCAATTTACTCATGCGGGCATAGAATTAATTGGAAGTAAAACTCCAATTTCAGATACAGAGGTTATCGCTATCGCTTTTCTGGGATTACAACTTCTTGGACTTGAAAGTTACCGTCTCGTCATTGGACACATTGGCTTTCTCTCCGAATTATTGGAGAAGTTAAAACTAAATGTGAAAATAAAAACATTTCTTATCGAGGCAATGGAAGAAGTTAGTAAAGGTAAAAGATTTGATGAAATCCTTAAGGGATTAAAAATAAAAAGCCAGAAGAAACAAACAGAGAAGGCATTAGAGTTCATTCAAGAATTAAGGCAGATTAAAGGCAAACCAGAAAATATTTTTACTCGAATAGAAACATTAGTGGCTGAATATGAACTTAATCCAAAACCTTTAGAGGAATTAAAAAGCATTATTAAAAATCTTGAGTATTTCAAAGATTTAAACTGGAACAAAATAACAATTGACCTTGGTTTTGGCAGAGGGCTACAATATTACACCGGGATGATTTTTGAGGTATATTGTGATGCACTCGGTGCGGAAAATCAAATATGTGGTGGTGGTAGGTATGATGAATTAATTGGAACATTGGGCGGACAAAAAGATATTCCGTCAATTGGATTTGCCTACGGCGTAGAGCGAGTAAAATTAGCCCTTGAAAAAGAAGATAAACTCTCTAAAGACGCCAGAAGACCTCAAATTTTTATTATTCCGATTGGCAAGGTAAATGATTATGCCTTAGAAATCGCTCAGAAACTACGCCAATTAAAATTAAGGGTAGAAATAGATGTGATGGAGCGGAAGGTCAGTCGCAACCTTGAATATGCTGACCTCTCAAAAATACCTTTTGCCGTAATCGTTGGTGAAGATGAAAAGGCAAATTCTACATTTAAACTAAGAAATATGCAAACAAAACAAGAACAGACTATCTTATTTGACCAAATCAGCAAAGTGGCGGATTTACTGGAAGATAGAAGTGTGTAAGAAAATATTACAACCTTTTGTTGAATTAGAGTAACTATTCAGCCACTGATTGACACGGATTAACACGGATGAAATAGAAGGGCAAGGGGCAAGGGATAAGAAGAGACACAGGTTAGAGGCGGATGTCCCCCGCTGGCGAGGGATTAAGAGAGTGGATGTCCCCTTCTGGAGGGGGTAAGGGGGAGGAATCTTCCTTCAAGAAAGAAGCAACAACCCCCTTAACCCCCTTTATTAAGGGGGAATAGTTTGTTATCGAGAAACTATTTTTATTTTCTGTGTTTCATCTGTGTTCATCTGTGGCTGAATAGTTACCAAAAATCACAGATTATGCCCTTATTGAGTATAAATACAGTTCTGGATACTGATGACGGGTTAAATGATATGTAATTACCATTTACCAATCACCAGTTACCCAAATTATACGAAGAGGTAAAAAGCTATGACTAAATTGGTTATCGAATCAGATGAACTACCATATACATCGCTATTGATTAAAACTGCAATTGTAGATGAGTTAAAGACAATATCATGGGCTATAGAAATGACTATAAGGAGATTAAAGGAATTTGAGCAGAAGTATAAAAAGACATCTGTTGAATTTTATCAGCAATTTCAGAAAGGGATAACAGGCGACAGCGAAGAAGTGATGGAATGGGCTGGCGAATATGAAACATTACTCAGATTACAACAAAACTTCAGTCGATTAAAGGAAATAGAAATTGGAGATAGAAGATTATTTTAACCATGTTGAAAAAATAATCAATAATTGTCCAGTGGTGCAAAATATTCAAGTTTTTAAACAAACAAAAACAGAAGTAAGTGGGGTAATGAAAATAAGACTATATTTTATAGATGGTTCAGAGCTACACTCGATGGAATTTATAGAGATAAAAGAAGAACCAGAAAAATATAAATATCGGTATCATTACCAAAAAGATAATAAAATAATTTTTAGATACGATGATGCTCCACATCATCATGAATTAATTAACTTCCCTCACCATAAACATATTGGCGAAGAGGATAAAATAGAACCAGTTTCTAAAGAACCAACCTTATCTTCTATATTAAAAGAGATAGAGGAGAAGATATATAACTTAAAAAAAATAGAACTTCACGAAATTTAAGGAATGTGCTAATTTCCCATTAGAAAAGGAGGTTTTACAATGAAAATTTATAAGAATAGTTTCCTTGCGTTAATATTATTATTTCTGGTTGGAACAGCATCAGCCACTATTCCCAAAAATGTCCAGATAACTAATGTTACTGATAACCAATTTATTATCTCATGGATTACGGATGTCAATGAAATTGGATATATTATGTGGGGGACAAATACGGGTTCATTAAGTGAAAGGGCATTGGATATTCGAGATACGGGAACTCCAACAATCCAGGATGATACCCATTATGTAAAAGTGATGAGCAATTCAACAATAACTATTGGAGCGACAACTACTTATTACTACCAAATTGTCTCAGGCACACAAACCTCTGGTGTGGGTTCTGTTACCACAGGTGTTGAGAAGACATCTGAAACAAAGCCTGGGGTATATGGTTATGTATATAAATGGGGACCTAATCCAGCCACAGGGACTATTGTTTATCTTATGCTTCAAGATGCTGATGGAACTTCTACTTTGGGCACTTCTGCCCTTTACTCAGAATTAATCCTTTCACCAGACGGTGGATGGGTTGCCTTGCCGGCTAATTTTAGAATTCCTGACTTAAGTGACTTTTTCGATTACTCGGATAATGATAACCTCTGGATATACACTGAAGGGGCAAATGATGGCACAGCAACTTTGACCTTAAAAATAGGGAGCTCAAGTCCGACTCCGGATATTATCATTCCTCCTGATACCATACCACCAGGCACGCCAACAGTAATAGACGATGGTATTTATTCTACCCGACTTTATGCTACCTGGCAGGCACAAGACGGACAATCAGGAATTATCGAATATATGATTGCTATTGGCACAACTCAAGGAGGAACAGATACACTTGATTGGAAATCGGTTGGAACTGAAACTGAATTTATAGGAATGGGCACACAAGGTCTCACTTATTATTTTAGTGTGAAGGCAAAAGATAGAGCTGGATGGTGGAGTCCTATTGGTTATAGTAATGGAGTAACAATTGTGGGACCATCTCCTCATCTTCCTGCTAAAATCCCTGTTTATCCTAATCCATTTATACCCAGTAAGCATAATTCCATTACCTTTGGTGGAATAAATGAAGGTAGATTGACAAAAGAGGTTACCATTAAAATATTTACGATTGCCGGGGAATTGGTTGATAAGATTGAACGCACTGACTGTAATGGCCAGATTCAGTGGACACTTTCGCATAATTTAGCCTCTGGAATTTATATCTACTTAATCACCAACCCTCAAGGAGAACAGGCAAAAGGTAAATTAGGAATAATCAGATAAAATTTCAAGGAGTGGTAAGGAGGTTAAATGAAGTCTTTTAAACTATGGATTTTAGTAGTGATAATTTGTATGAATTTATGCGGTATAAATATAGAGATTTCCGGTGGTGAAGTGTTTTTATGCCCGCCGCATCCTGATTTATTGGAAAAATTGAAAAAAGAAGGAAGGCTTGAAGAGATAAGTAGACTTCTTGTTAAAAAACCTCAGTACATTGATAGACCTTTACCTATAACAACGGCGGTAATAGGAACAAAAAGTGCTGTTGTGCTTCTCATTCAATTTCCAGATAAAGCTGCTACTACTTCATCATCACATTTTTCTGATTTACTTTTATCTAAAGGAAGTTATTCTACTGGTAGTATGCGAGATTACTATTGTGAATCCTCTTATGGTAAATTAGATATTGAGGGTGGAATAAGTAATTGGTATACTGCAAATAACAATTATAATAATTATATTCCGGAGGGTAAATGGGCAGAATTAATAAAAGAAACAATAGAAAAAGCTAACCCTGATGTTAATTTTGCCCAATATGATAAAAATAATGATGGAATTGTGGATATTCTGATTGTTGTTCATGCTGGTAGTGGAGGTGAAGAAGGAGGAAACGATATTTGGTCACATATGAGTAAATTGGTTCCGCCTGTTGTAGTTGATAATAAATATATTACTGCTTATGCTATGTGTCCTGAAAATGGTAAAATTGGTGTATTCTCTCATGAAGTAGGACATCTGTTAGGACTACCTGATTTATATGATACAGACAAAAACTCTGAAGGAATAGGAAAGTGGAGTCTTATGAGCTCTGGTAATTGGTTAGGTAGTCCGTATGGAGTATCTCCTGCACATCCTGATGCCTGGTGTAAAATTCAGTTAGGGTGGGTAACACCTACTACGGTAACTACAAATATGGATAATGTCCAAATTCCACAGATAGAGACAAATCCTACTATTTATAAACTCTGGAAAAGTGGTCAGCCAGGTAAAGAATATTTCTTAGTAGAAAATCGACAAAAAGTAGGCTTTGACAGTTATCTTCCAGGTAGTGGATTACTTATCTACCATGTAGATGAAAAGATAAAAGATTATTATCTTGATTCAAATGAATGGAATAAACATCAATGGTATCCGGGACTAAATCCTTTACCTTATAACCACTATTTAGTGGCAGTTGAACAGGCAGATGGAAAGTGGGATCTTGAGAAAAATATAAATAGAGGGGATTCAGGTGATATTTATTATAGTAATAGGCTATTTTATAACTATTCTACACCTAATAGTAAAGATTACTATGATAACTTAACCTATGTAGCCGTAACTAATATCAGTAATTCTCAATCTACTATGATAGCTGACCTATGGATAAATGCTACCTTTACACCAACTACTAGGAGGATAATTGTCTATCCTAATCCCTTTTATTCAAAAGACAAACAAATTACCTTTGCTCATCTACCAGATAACTCAATCATTAAAATCTTTACCATTGCAGGTGAATTGATAACGACAATTAGGGGTGATAATGTTGGTGAGGCAAAATGGCAACCTGTTGATATTGCCAGTGGTATTTATCTTTATTTGATTGAGAGTGAAGGAAAGGTTATAGAGAAAGGTAAAGTGGGTGTTTTACGATAATTGGTAACCGTTCAGCCACAGAGGCACAGAGTTCACAGAGGATTAGAGAAATTAGCCACAAATGGACACGAATTATAGCACTTATTAATCGAAATTTAACATAGATATGGCTATGAAATTCCAAATCACAAATTCCACAAATTCCATTTAGTGAATTAGTGAATTAAGCGAATTAGCGAATTAGTAAAATCTAATCTCTAATTCACTAATCTCTAATTCGCTTTTTGGTATGTGGAATTTGGTGCTTGGGATTTGGGATTTTTCCCTTATCCACTCTGAGTAAAATTTTGACTAATAACTGCTCTATATTCCCTCTGTGTTCTCTGTGACTCTGTGGCTATATCCCTGAACGGTTACGATAATTGTAGTGTAAATAAGGGAAAAAGGGAAAAATGGAAAAGGAAGAAATAGATAAATACAGAGAAAGTTTCCTCTCAAGATTAAAACAACAACAACTCTCTAATAAAAAAAGACAGACTCAAGCTCTATTTGACCTTGAAAAAATTAAAAAATACCTGATAGAAGAAGTTGGAGTAAAGGAAATATATTTATTTGGCTCAATTATTAGTGATACCTTTAATCAAACATCAGATATAGACCTGGCAGTAAGCGGTGTCAAAGATGAAGATTTCCTTAAAGTATATTCTAAACTTGATGACTTTACTTCTTTTAATATTGAACTAATCGATTTAGATGAAAAAGATGATTTCTTAAGACAACAGATTAGAAAAAGGGGTAAAAAGATATATGAAAGAGGGTAAGGAACAAATCAATACATTAATTGCACAGATAGATAATGATTTATTGGCGATGAAAAATATTGAGGATAAGATTGAAGAACTATACTCCACAATGGATAAAGATAATATCAAAGATAAAGATAACGCCGCACTTGGCTACTACTTACACAACCTCTATAATGCGGTAGAATCGATTCTGAAGAGATTATCTATTTTTTTTGAGAATTCCATACAGGGTGATACATGGCATACAGATTTACTTAAACGAATGGCCCTGGAAATACCAGAAGTAAGACCAACAGTAATATCTAATAAAACCTATGTTATGTTGAATGAACTTAGGAAATTTAGACATATATTTTGCCATGCCTATGATTATGAATTACGATTCAAAAGAATGGATGAATTGTGGAAAGAGTATTTGGAAAACAAAGATTATTTTTTGAAAGATATGAATAGGATTAATCAAGTGCTTAAGGATATGAGGTAAGAGATGGATAAAAGTAAAATAGAGGAACTGCGTCGATATTTTGAAAAGAGAAATGATGTTTGTCTGGCGTTTTTATTTGGCTCGCAGGCTAAATCTGTGTTTTGCCAGGAATCAGATGTTGACCTGGCGGTATATTTAAATGATACTTCTATGGAAACCCAAATTTGGTTAGATGTAGAACGAATAGTAAAAAAAGAGGTGGATTTAATCATCCTTAATCGGGCTAAACCTATTATTAGCTGGGAGGCAATTAGAGGCATCCCACTCATAATAAAAGATGACCGGCTTTATTTAAACTTTCTCTTAGAAGTTTCATGGGAGGCACAAGATTTAATAGAATTTAACATTGATGCCTGGAAAATGAAGGAAGAGGTGAAGGCATGTCATCTATAAAAAAAATCGTAACCGTTCAGGTAATCCTTTACCGCAAAGACGCAGAGAAACAGAGAAGAAAATATCTTTTTTTCGCGTTTTTCGGTGTTTAAAAAGGCTTAAAAACAGTTAGTCGAAAGTCCGTATTAAAAGATTAATAAACAACGAAAACCCCGAAATGCACAAAAAAAGGGAATTTCTGTCTCTGGTGAATAGATTTTAATTTTTTCTCTGCGTCTCTGTGTCTCTGCGGTGAACGGTTACAAAAAATCTTATATTGAAAGGTTAGTAAAAATCTTCGACTTTATGAAGAAAATCAAGGTTAAGTATGCTTTCTCGATTACATATCAAAGATTTTGTCTTAATTGATGATTTAGAAATAGAGTTTTCTCCTGGACTTAATATCTTTACTGGTGAAACAGGGGCAGGTAAAACCATTATTATTGACGCCATTAATGCCGTTTTAGGTGAGCGGGTAAAAACTGACTACATTCGGACTGGAAGTGAAAAAAGTGTCATTTCTGCCTTATTTGAAATCAAAGAGAACTCCGGGATAAGAAATCTCTTAGAAACCTACGGTATCCCATTATCAGACCAAAATCTCCTTCTTGAACGGGAAATTTTATCCTCTGGAAAACACTTGTGCCGAATTAACGGTAAATTAGTTACTCTAAATGTGTTAGCCCAGCTCGGAGAAAATTTAGTTGATATTCATGGCCAACACCAACATCAATCTTTACTTAATCAAAATACCCAATTAAACCTGTTGGATGAATACGGTGAATTTAATGAATTAAGCAGAGAGGTTAACCAGATTTATAGACAATTCACGGCACTAATTGACCGATTAAATACACTTTCTTTTGAGAACCAGGAAAGAATCAGGCAACTTGATTTGTTAAAATTTGAGCATGAAGAAATCGAGCAGGCAAACCTTATCCCGGGGGAGGATGAAGAATTAGAACAGGAGGTAAAAATCCTGCGAAATGCAGAGAAACTTCATATCCTGGCACAAGAAGCCTATCACCTCCTTTATGGCACTGAGGCAATCAATGCCAACTTCTATCAGGTCCAAAAGAAGTTATCCGAAATAACCGAACTCGACCCATCATTAAAAGAACCCTTGCAGATGGCTCAAAATCTCTACTACCAATTAGAAGAACTAACCAGACAGGTAGATAATTATACTCAAAAGATTAAATTTGACCCGGCTAAATTAGAAGAGATTGAATCAAGATTAGATTTGATGAGTAAATTAAAACGAAAATATGGGGGGACAATTTCAGCCATCCTTGAATACAAGGAGAAAATAACTACCCAGATAAATTCAATTACCTATAATGAAGAAGAGATTGACAATCTCAAGAAACAACTTGCGGAAATAACCGTTTTATTAGAGGCAAAGATAAATGAGTTATCGCAAAAAAGAAAAGAAGTAGCCCATAAATTAGCCAATGAGATAATTCTGGAATTATCTGATTTAGGGATGAAAAAGGCACAATTTGAAGTGAAGATAGAGGCAAAACAGCAAAGCGATAGTTTGATTAAACTTGATGGTATGCCTGTTAAGGTAACTTCAACGGGTGCAGACCTCATCGAATTTTTAATCTCTCCTAATGTTGGTGAGGCATTAAAACCATTAGCCGATATTGCTTCAGGTGGAGAGATTTCACGGGTGATGTTAGCCATAAAAACTATTTTAGCCCAGGTAGATGAAATTCCAACACTTATCTTTGATGAGATAGATACCGGGATTGGGGGAACAATTGGGCAGAAAGTCGGGGCAAAGTTAAAACACATAAGTCATAGTCGGCAGGTAATTTGCATTACACACTTACCTCAAATCGCCGCTTATGCCCAAATTCATCTCTATGTTGAAAAAAAGATTGTAGGAAGTAAAACACAGACTTATGTTCGCAAATTGGATAAAACCGACCGGCTGAACGAATTAGCCCTTCTTTTAGACGGACACGAAATCTCACCCATATCATTAAAACATGCTGAAGAACTATTAGAGAAGGTAGCAAGTAGGGAGATTGGAGGGAATTTTAGATTGTAACATTTTAGCCATCTGAAGTGAAATTCAGGTAATCAGTTATCGGTCATCAGGTTATCGGTAAAGGGAAAAGATCAATTGGTTGTTACCGATTACCGATTACCTGATTACCGATTACCTTACACTTCATTTGGGTAAATAGTTACTTTAGATTTTAGATTTTGGAGGTAACAAATCAATGCGTATATCAAAATTGTTTCTAAATACACTTTTTCAAGACCCACAGGATGCTGAGATTATCAGCCATAAATTGATGTTACGAGCCGGGTTAATAAGAAAATTGGCGGCAGGCATTTATTCTTATTTACCTTTAGGTCTTAAAGTGCTAAATAAGATAATTAATATTGTGCGTGAAGAAATGAACAGGATTGGTGCCCAAGAAGTGCTTTTACCCACACTTCATCCGGCTTCTCTCTGGGAAGAAACAGGTCGATGGGCGGCGTATGGAGATGATATGTTTAAACTAACAGACCGTAAAAAAAGCCCATTTGGACTTGGACCGACCCATGAAGAGATAATTACGGATTTGGTTCGTCGGGAGGTAAAATCATATCGCCAACTACCTCTTTCTCTTTATCAGATTCAAACTAAATTTCGAGACGAACCAAGACCAAGATTTGGAATGATACGCGGTCGGGAATTTTTAATGAAAGATGCCTACTCTTTTCATCCGGATGACAAATCCGCAGAAGAAATATATCAGGATTTTTATAATGCCTACGCTAAAATATTTACCCGCTGTGGGTTAAAATTTCAAATAGTTGAGGCAGAATCAGGACTTATTGGAGGTTCTTTCTCACATGAATTTATGGCTTTTTCACCTGCAGGTGAAGAAAGAATGGTATGTTGCGATAAGTGTGGTTATGCGGCTAATCTTGAAAAGGCAGAGTGTGGAAGAAATCAGAAGTCAGAAGTCAGAAGTCAGAAGTTAGAAGAATTAAAATTAATTGATACCCCGGAGATGAAAACGGTGGAAGAGGTAAGTAGTTTTCTGAAAGTTAGCCCGGCTCAATTGGTTAAAACCTTGATTTATAAGGCAGACGATAAGGTCATTGGAGTCCTTATCCCCGGGGATGAGGAAGCCAATGAGAGTAAATTAAGAAGTGCTCTTGGGGTTAAAGAATTAGTATTGGCTGACCCAGAGACCATTGAAAGGGTAACAAAAGCACCAGTAGGATTTGCCGGACCTGTTGGTCTGGAAGATACGCCACTCATTGCGGATTATTCCATCCAGACAAAGATAAATTTTGTCGTTGGTGGAAATAAAAAAGATGCCCATTACATAAATGCTAATTTTGAGCGTGATTTTAAGATAGATAAATTTGAAGATATTAAGATTGCTCAAGATAATGACCCCTGTGGAAGGTGTGGTAGCGGTCATCTAAAGATAAGTTATGGGATTGAATTGGGACATACATTTAAGTTAGGCACTAAATATTCTGAGGCAATGGGTGCGGTCTTTTTAGATGAAAAAGGACAGGAAAAAACGATGATTATGGGCTGTTATGGGATTGGGGTAAGTCGAATGATCGCCGCTTACATTGAACAAAACAATGATGAAAGAGGAATTATCTGGCAACCAAATATCGCTCCTTATGAGGTTTTAATCCTGCCAATTAATGTTAGAGACTCCGAACAAATAAATTTAGCCATAAAAATATATAATTTACTGCTTAACGAGAACATAGAAGTATTGTTAGATGACCGTGATGAGCGACCTGGGAGAAAATTTACTGACGCAGATTTAATTGGTATTCCTATTCAAGTTATCATTGGTGCCAAAACAAAATCTTCAGGTGAGGTTGAACTCTGTTTAAGAAAAACAAAGGAAAAGATTTTTGTCTCCCTTGAAAATCTGGTTCAAAAAATAAAAGCACAGCAATTCTAATTATGAAAATGTGTAAGCAAGGAGAATTGGAGAATAGGGAGAAAGAGGAGAAAATATAACCACTAATAGGACACGAATAAGCACGAAACAGAGGATTATTAGGATTATTCGTGACTAATTTTAATCACCTTCTCCATTTCTCCATTTTTTCCCTTTCCCCTTTTTTACACAATTTCTGTCATAATGAGAATTGCTGATAAAAGCAAAAGTTTGTTGACAAACCTGTCCTTAAAATGCTATAATTCAATATAGAATTTCACGAAATTAAAAACAAGTAAATGGTAACTAATTACCATTCACCAATTACCATTTACCAAATTAAAAGGGGATTAAATGAAAAAGTTAAAAATAATTGCCGGTAACTGTATCCTGGAAAATCTTGATACTTCGGTAAAGACGATTGAGGCATTAATAGATTTCTCAAAAGAATACGATTTTGAAATTATCTACAAAAGTTCGTTTAAAAAAGATAATCGCTCAAGTTATAATTATTATACAGGTCCTGATTTAGAAGAAAGTATCAAGATATTTAAATATTTAAAAGAAAAATATGGAGTAAGTTTAATCACCGATTTTCATAATCTTTATGAGATTGACAGCGAAATAGTCGATGTAGTGGATATTCTTCAGATACCTGCTTATCTTTGTATGCAAACCGAGCTTGTTTTAAAAATCGCCAGTGTGGGCAAACCAGTTAATATCAAAAAAGGACAATTTCTCCATCCTGAAGATGTAGGTAAAATTGTGAAAAAAATTGAAAGCACTGGCAACAATAAAATTATGATTACTGAGAGAGGAACTTGCTTTGGTTATAGAGACCTTGTAGTTGACCCGAGGTCTTTTTTTATACTCAAATCTTTTGGTTATCCTGTGTTTTTTGATGCGGGTCATTCAATCCGAAAATATGGTGTGCCATCCGCTGACCTTGAGAAAGGTGGAGCAAAAGAATATGTTAATACCCTGGCCTGTGCCGCTATTGCTTGTAAAATCGATGGAATATTCGTTGAGGTCCACCCTCAACCTGAAATAGCCCAATGCGATGCGGCCACTCAGCTTTCATTTAAAGAGTTTGAAAATTTGGTCAAAGATATTATACCTATCTGGAAGGCGGTTAAATCACGAAGTCTCTCGGATAAAAAATTCCCCTCTTGAGAGGGGTTAGGGGGGTGTTTTTCTCTGCGAACTCTTTTGTGTCTGCGATGAACAGTTACTTATGTCTGAATTGAAGAAGTCCTTCAAAATTTTCTTGCTTTTTTTGACAAAGGATGTTATAATTAAATAGTATATAAAAGGAAGGTTAGTATGATAACAAAAATAAATGTTGAGGGATTTAAACTTCATGCAAAAACTTCTATAAACGCTAAACCAATAACTATATTCATAGGTCCAAATAATAGTGGTAAATCAAGCTTGATACAGGCTGTTCAATCACTTTGTCAAACAACAAATTCTAATATTTTTATCCCACACATACGGAGATTACCCGAAAAATCAGCTTACTTATATCCATGTAATACCTATAAAATTGACCCTGGCAGGTTTGAAGATGTCCTTAAAAAAGGGAGTGAATATATTTGTATAGCATTAGCAGGCAAGACTTCTGGGAGGGTACTTAGTGAAAAAAATAAGATAATGGAGGTAGAATTTGAAGTTAAAATAAAAGATAATTATCTCTTATCTCATAAGGGACGAGTAAAAGATTACTACTGGTGGGACTATAATATAGGAAATTCACAGGCACAAAATGTTTGCAAGGGAGTTCATCCAACAGGAAACTTTCAATTGGTGGATAAACTTAAGTGTGATAATGATAATTTCCCTATGAATTTATTAGAATCGTGTTACTTCATATATCCAATAAGAGGTTTTGAAGAGGCAGGTTATTTACTTCCTGAAGAACCTTCCCAAAGGTATTCTACACTTGAGAATATAACATTAAATGATAGAGTTGTAACTTTAATCGCCGCATTTGCCTATAATGCAGATTTACGAAAAGAAGTAGCTCAAAAACTCAGTCAGATTATGGGTTATGGAATAGACATTGACATTCAGTGGATAGGAAGTAATCGGGTTAAGATTTTGTTAAAAGAACCAGTAAATACACCTATAGTAAATGAAGGGTCAGGATTTCAACAAATGATATTTATCGTTTTACCACTTATTCTTATACCTGATAATTCCACAGTCTTTATTCAAGAGCCTGAGGTTCATCTACATCCAAAGGCCCAGGTAGAGATAGGAAGATTACTTATTAAATTTGTTGAAAATAAAAATAGCCAATTATTTATTGAAACGCATAGTGAACATATCTTACACGCATTTCTATATGCCATTGCTACACAACAAATATCAAAAGATGACTTAGCGATATATTATTTTGAGAATAAGGAATGGAGTGCAAAAGTAACTGCGCTTGAGATTGATGAATTAGGCAGGGTAAAGGATGGTTTTCCAGGATTCTTTGAGCAAAGTTTAGAAGAATTAACTGAGTTTTTAGATGCTATTAAGAGAAGGGAAAAATAACCGATGAAGAAAAGATTCCCTATTCCTCCAAAAATAATTAAGTATTATAAACTAATACAGACTATACCATATTTATACCAGTTAGGAATAAATCCTGAGTATAGTTTTAGGAGAGAGGATTTAGAATTTATTGAGAAACTAAAAAAAGTGAAGGGGATAACTATTTTTAAGCCTATACGGTTTAAAAGTGGGTTTGTAGGGCAAAATTTAACATTGGAAGAGTATTCATCACTTGGGATAGATAAAAAAATGTATCTTGAATCCACCCTTCTGGAAAATAATATGGACTGGCTCAACCAGAAATTTCAGGAATTGGATTCTGCATGGATAACAGTAGTCAATGGAGAAATAGTAACATACTCTCCTGACCTCAGTGAATATCCACAGGAAACTGATATATTAAAAATTTGCAAGGAGAAAGGAAAATTCCCCTTTATCTTTGTAAATAATGAACTTCTGGCAATTGAAGAAAGTTCATCCCGATGGTCAAAAACTAACCAACAAGATGATTACTATCCAACAATAAATATACAACTGAATTCATCAAACTTAACCTCGAAATTTATTGCAGACTTTGATACCGGAACTACTGAAATATTTGTGGATATGGACAGATTGATAACAAAAGGATTAATTAAAAAACCCTCTTCGTTCGAAGTCATCAAGAGATCTACCCATTTAGGCAAAGAATACTGGTATTATATAAAACCTCTGCGTATCGGTATAGTGCCAGAAAAAGGTAAAATTAAGAAAGATGAAAATTTTCCTGTGTTCTGTATTTGTAATTGGAATGAGGGGCCTTTTGTCTCTATAAATCCAAACCGTAGTGCTTTAGTAGGAAGGAAAATATTTTTGAAGATAGGGGCATCGGTTATACTCCACTTTACTAATCGAAAAACAGAGATCTATTAAAGTAACCGTTCAGGGATATAGCCACAGAGTCACAGAGAACACAGAGGGAATATATAACTACGAATGAACACGAATAATAAAAAGATTTGTAGTGCGAGGCTTTAACCTCGCTTCTGGCAAGCAGGAAAGCGAACCTAAAGGTTCGCACTACATTTATCGAATGTCAGAGAGGTTAATTCGTGTCCTTATGTGGCTAATTTCTCTAATTCTCTGTGAACTCTGTGCCTCTGTGGCTGAACGGTTACAGATTATTGATGCAGACATTGAAATAGTTATGACCTGCTTGCCGAATGTTCAGCAGGCAAGCCAGATTTGTGGTAACTGTTCAGGCTATAATACATCCGAAGAAGTCTCTCTGATAAAAAATTCCCCACCTGTGCGATTAGACTAATTCATCGCAGAGACGCAAAGGAAAAATAAATGTAAAATGTAAAATAGGAAATGAGAAATGGGAAATTTTAGTACTTCGCCAGACTCATTATCTTTCAGTTATACATTTTCATTGGACATTTCTCATTGGACATTATCCATTTTACATTTAACCGCACAGGTGGAAAACTCCCCTCTTAAGAGGGGTTAGGGGTGTGTTTTTCTCTGCATCTCTGTGTCTGTGTGGTGAACAGTTACGAATCCCCGAACTCCGAACCCCGAGAATTTACCTGATGACCGATAACTGATTACTAAATATAAATGGAGGAAGATAAAATGAAACTATATATTGATTCAGCAAATATTAATGCCATTGAGAAATATTCTAAAATGAAGATTTTCTCAGGCGTAACGACAACCCCTACTTTTTTCAGAAGAGAGGGAATAACGGATATACCAGGTGAGATAAAAAAAATCTCTAAGATAATTCCTGGTGAGATTCATATTGAAGCGATGGGAAACACGGCTGAGGAAATTATAGAAAGTGCTATGGCTAATATGGAAATGGGGCCCAATGTGATTTCAAAAATTCCTCTGCATCATGAGAGTATAAAAGCAGTTGAATACCTATCAGAAAAAGGAATTAAAACAAATGTTCACTTACTCTTTTCATTAAATCAGGCAATCCTGGCGGCATTAGCTGGAGCAACATATGTTTGTCCTCTTGTCGGAAGAATATATGATATTGGTTACGATGGTTTAAAGGTGATTGAGGAGATAATTATTGGTTTTAAGAAATACCCGGAAATAAAATCAAAGGTAATGGTTTCAAGTGTCCGAACACCAGAACATGTCCGTCAGGCGTTTTTAATTGGGGCTGATTGCATTACTATACCGCCTTTTGCCATAGAGCAAATGTTTCAACATCCCCTGACTAAATCAGGTATTGACAAATTCGAAGAAGATATTATGTTAACCCGGTATGTCAGAGATTTACTCCATTTAGGAGAAGATTTACCCGTTGTGACTGAAGAAACTTATATGAAAGATGCAATCGTTGAAATGACGAAGAAAAAACTCGGTATTGTTCTGGTTATAGACAAGGAAGGGAAATTGATAGGATGTATTACTGATGGTGACCTACGCCGAGCAATTCAAAAATTTCCAAATCTCTATGATTATCGTGCAGGAGAATGTATGACCGGAGAACCAAAAACAATATCAAAAGATGCTTTTGTTCATGAGGCTTTATCTATGATGGAAAAATCGAGTATTACTCAATTAATTACAGTTACAGAAAATCAGGAACCATTTGGAATAATTCACATCCATGACATCCTTAAATACAAAGGATTAAATACTTAAAGGATAATTAGATGGAAGAAAAAACCAAAGATATAAAATTAATACTTATGGATGTCGATGGTGTTTTAACCGATGGACGAATAATACTTGGGGAAAAGGAGGAGTTAAAATTTTTTGACATCAAAGATGGAATGGGCATAACTTTAGCTAAAAAAGCAGGATTAAAAGTAGGCGTAATTACAGGCAGAACAAGCAAAGCAGTTGAAAAAAGAGGGAAAGAGCTAAAGATGGATTATGTCATCCAGGAAAAAATCAATAAGTTAGAAGCAGTTGAAGAAATCCTGAAAAAAGAAAAATTAGACTATAAAAATATTGCTTACATTGGAGATGATATAATCGACATTTCCTTATTCAGAAAAGTTGGGTTCTCAGCAACCGTTAATGATGCACCCGAATATATTAAATCAGAAGTGAGTTATGTTGCCAATAAAAATGGTGGAAGAGGAGCAGTTAGAGAAATCATTGAGTATATCTTAAAAAATCAAGGAGTTTTACAATTAACTATTGATAAGATTATAGAGGCGTGGAGTAATGATGACTGTAACTATTCACCATTCACAATTCACAATTTCTTCCCTAAATTTCCTTAATAATGGTGAATGGTGAATTGTCAATTGTGAATTGTGAATTATCACTCTTCACGGTGTCAAGCAAACCTGGCCCAAGAGTTCGATGCACCGCTATAGCGCATCCAATGACTCTATTCGATAATTCATCAAATTTCACTTCGTGCTCTCCGTACCCTTCGTGGTGAATAATTACTGATGACTAAGGTTGTTTTGCTTTGTAACGGAACTTCCCCCTAAAAATT
Organism: bacterium; assembly: GCA_040755795.1. Taxonomy (NCBI): domain Bacteria; species bacterium. Next base: position 17,465 of record JBFLXS010000009.1, read on the forward strand.
GTCCAAAGAATAATTTATACTGGACATTGCCATTAACTGAGCTATTTAGGGACGGTTTATTTTCATTGTTTTCTCTGTGATTTCTTCTGGAAATTAGAAATTGGAAATTTCTTCACTTCTTTCCCCAATTTCTAATTTCGTAACCGTTCAGGCTATATATCAAAAGTGTAAGAAAGGGGATAAGGAGATAAGAAGGATATGGAGATAAGATAATAGAAATAGATTGAAATTTATAGAAATAGGTAGAAATTGATTGTGGAAAACAACAAATTTCCATAAATTTCTATTAGTTTCTATTAATTTCAATTTTTTTAATAATATCCCCTTATCTCCTTTATCTCCATATCTCCTTTTCTTACACCACCTGAACGCTTACCGGAATGTGGATAAGTGTAACCGTTCACTGCAGAGACGCAGAGAAAAAATTAAAATCTATTTATCAGAGACAGAAATTTCCTTTTTTTGTGTGCATTTCGGGTCTTTCGTTATTTATTAATTTTTTAATACGGACTTTTGACTAACTGTTTTTAAGCCTTTTTAAACAGCGAAAAACGCGAAAAAAAGATATTTTCCTCTCTGTTTCTCTGCGTCTTCTCTGCGGTAAAGGATTACCTGAACGGTTACGGATAAGTTTTGTCAAACTTCTCATTGACATTTAAGCTAAAAGAAAAAAGATTCGATTGACTTGTTTATCTATGGGGTAACTATTCAGCAAGGGAGAATATCGGCTCTTCATAAGTGTTCACTTTTAATTTTTAAATCCACTAAAAACGGTTCACTTTTAATTCTTAAATAACATTCAGAAAAAAATCTTGACTTAAATAAAATTATCTGGTATGATATAAACCATAATGAGTATATCAAGGCGGTATTGGTTTTTGGCAGGGATTTATATGGGTTTGATTTTTATTCAATCATCAATTCCAGGGGATAAATTGCCACCACTACCAATTTCAGATAAACTTTCACATCTGATTGAGTTTGGAATATTGAGCTGGCTTATTGGCAAGGCATCAAGAACTTCAAACAAAAAATTCTTGATTAAACAAGCGGCAATATTCTCAATCATTATCACGATATTGTATGGCTTAAGTGATGAACTACATCAATCTTTTATTTCCTTACGCGAGCCAGAGGTTTATGATGTTATCTATGATGGAACTGGAGGTATTTTGGCTCAAGGGATATTTTTGATAAAAAGACCAAATAGGGCTTCACGAAATTAAAAGCAAGTAATTGGTAACTAATTACCATTCACCAGTTACCATTTACCAAAAGAAAGGATGTGGAATAATGAACAAAAAATGTTTTCTTGTGGTTTTTCTATTGATTTCAGGTATACTTTCCCAATCTTTAGCCAATCCCATTCTTGGAGAATATTCCGCTGTTTTAGAACCGGGGAAATATGAATTAAAGAAAAATTTGCTCTGGCTGGTAAGTGACGAAGTGTGGAATAATGAGGGAGAAAGGCAGGATTACGAGGCCGGGGAAGAGGTTAAAGAAGGATTTGAAGCAAGGGAATTTGAAATTCAATTAGAACTTTATCGAGGGATAGTAGAAAATTTAGAATTAGGTCTGGTTTTCCCTTTTTTGTTTTTAAATAAAACCCCTTATTTAGGTGCTCAAGAAAAATCTGGTCAGGGTAGAGGAGACCTCGAATTAAAAGCAAAATATAATCTTATTTCAGGTAAAATTGACCTACCATCTATTTCCGGGTTATTAATCATAAAACTTCCTACCGGCAAAGAGGCAAAAAAAGGCTCAACTGACTTACCAACTTCATCCGGAGGAACAGATTTGACTTTTATGGGAATATTGACCAAAAATTTAGAGCCTTTTACCACACACTTAAATCTCGCTTATACGCTCACTGGCAAAGGCAAAAATGAAGAAGGAATTGAGATTAACCCCGGCAATGTATTCACCTACGATGTAACTTTAGACTATCCAGCGGGAAAGAGAACAACCATTGTTACTGAACTAATAGGTGAATTTAAAAGCGAAGACAGAAATAGCCAGAAAAAGAAAATTAACGCATCCAAATCTTCGTTAATGACGCTTTTATTAGGTCTTCAATACGAAACTGTTGAACTGCATAATACTACCCTACAAGCGGCAATTGCTTACCGTGTTACTGGTAAAAATAAAAAAACTGGAATAACACCTATTTTAGGTTTTATTCGTGAGTTTTAGTAAGCGTTCAGCCACAGAGGCACAGAGTTCACAGAGAATTAAGGAAATTAGCCACAAATGCACACGAATTAACCTCTGACATCCCATAAATGTAGTGCGAACCTTTGGGTTCGCCTTTTGGCTTGCCAGAAGCGAGGCTAAAGCCTCGCACTACAAATCTTTTTGTATTTGTGTTCATTCCGGGTTATATATTTCCTCTGTGTTCTCTGTGACTCTGTGGCTATATCTTGAACGGTTACGAGTTTTAAGCAGTTTGTAAAGATGGTTGTTTTTTAGTCCGCAGACAAGTCGTGCAAAGATAGACATGTTTTGCTGTTTTATTTATCATTATTTTAGTCCTGTGAAGATTTGGTAACCATCTTCGCTTCGTTTTGCGATTTGAATGGCTAACATTATAACCAACTTGAGGACCTTTACCGCAGATGTAACATACCTTAGCCATATTGAATTTTACCTCCTGAACAAATTTTATATATAATAACATAAAATTTATATTCTTGCAAGTATTTTTTTGTAATGCAGTAATTCTCATTATGACAGAAATTGTGTAAAAAAGGGGAAAGGGAGAAAATGGAGAAAGGGAGAAAATGATTAAAATTAGTCACGAATAGACCGAATTAATCCTATGTTTCGTGCTTATTCGTGTCCTATTAGTGGTTATATTTTCTCCTCTTTCTCCCTATTCTCCAATTCTCCTTGCTTACACATTTTCATAATTAGAATTGCTGTTTGTAATGGGTGCGTGTAAAATTTAAGGGAAAACGATAAAATGAACCGTTCCATTATTCCCTACAAAGTAAAGATAAAGGGGAAAAAGGTATGTATATACACACTGCATCAGTTATGCTCAATCTAAAGGCATTAGAGCCAATCATCCTCCCTTCTTACAAAGGTTCTACCTTAAGGGGAGGATTTGGGACTGCCTTTAAGCGAGTAGTTTGTGCCATAAAGGATAAGGAATGTCCAGACTGCCTGCTGAAAGACAAATGCGTTTACTCCTACATCTTTGAAACCCCACCTCCACAAGATACCAAAATTATGCGTAAATATACCTCTGCACCTCACCCATTTGTTATTGAACCGCCTCCAGAAAAACGGATGGGTTATAAACCTGGCGATGAGATAAACTTTTCCCTTATCCTCATCGGCAAGGCAATAGACTACCTTCCCTATTTTGTCTATACCTTTCAAGAGCTGGGGAAGATAGGTATAGGCAAAGACAGAGGCAAGTTTGAGTTGCAAGAGGTTAGCTGTAACGGAGAGACAATCTATGATTCTCGGAATAAAACGCTTAAATCCATTACTCCTTCGACCTTATCGGTAGTCTTTGACGATACTCATACTGACCCATTTATCCTTGAAACCTTAACCTTGAATTTTCTCACCCCTACCCGTATCCTTTATGACAACCATCTTACGATTGAGCTTGATTTCGAGATTCTGCTCAGGCAGCTTTTGCGCCGTATCTCTCTCCTTTATTACTTTCATTGTAATGGTGACCCATCTGCATGGGATTTCAGAAGAATAATTTACAAATCCAAACAGATAGAGACAATAAAACGGATGTTAGACTGGTATGACTGGGAGCGATACTCTGCCCGGCAGGAAACAAGGATGAAGCTGGGTGGTTTTGTAGGTGAGATAACCTTTAAAGGTGTTATTGAACCATTCATTCCTTTAATCAAAGCAGGTGAGGTATTGCATATTGGCAAAGGCACCAGCTTTGGACTGGGGAAATATAAGATAGAAGGCGTAGAGCACGGAGTAAGAAAAAAGGGTAACTATTCAGCCTGTAGGAAAGTAGGAGAGTAGGAAAGTAGGAAAGGGAAGACATTGTCCCCAGAAGAGGAATACCGTGCACATCCTTTATCCCTTTCCTACTTACCTACTACCTACTTGCCTACTATTTCCATTGCTCTGTCTTCCGGAGGTTAATGTTCGTTCCCCCAAATAACTGCCCCATTACGAACTAAGGTATTATCTAATTCTATCTAAAGATCTTAATTATCTGCCAGATTTTCAATCCATTTGGGATATATCTGAAGAAGTGAGTAGGTTTAATCAAATCAATTAAGAGTAAAATAGTATGAAGTATTTTACTCTCTTCCTACTTCCTACTTCCTACTTTCCTACTTTCCTACTTCCTACTTGCTTGGTATGCTGAATAGTTACAAAAAAGGTATAATTTGTTTCAACTCCTTGCTTTTTGCTTTAAACTTTTTATTGACATAATTGTGGTATAAGTGTTAAAATTATAATTTAATGGAGGTGAAAGATTATGTTAACCCAAAATCCAAGAATTAATGTTGTCATGGAAAAACGACTTTATCAGACCATCGAACAACTGGCTAAAAGGGATGGGGTTTCTTTGTCTTTAAAGACGCGTGACCTGGTCAAAGAAGCTTTAGAAATAGAAGAAGACATTGCTCTTTCAATCTTTGCTGGAGAGCGAGAACGAACCTTTGAAAAAGCAAATGCCCTTAAGCATAGTGAGGTATGGAGTGAATCAGCGTTTTGAGATTAAATACCATCAGGATGTAAAAACGGTTGATATACCACTACTTGATGCGAGGTTAAAGATGCGCATTAAAGAGGTTATCGAGACCCGTTTAACCACAGCCCCACACCACTATGGCAAACCCTTAAGGAAAACTCTGAAAGGATATTGGAAAATAAGGGTTGGTGATTATAGAGTGGTCTATAAAATGATGGAAAATGAAGTCTGGATATTAGGAATCATTCACCGCAAAGATGTCTACAAAAAGATAGAGAGAAGGGGCTGAGTTATCAAGCCATGCAAGGGCTACACATTGGCAAAGGCACCAGCTTTGGACTGGGGAAATATAAAGTAGTATCAATAACCTACTGACAAAGCTATCCTGAAATTTCCACCTTGAATTTTTTCTTGATCGTATAGGAAAGTATAACATACCACGAATTTCACGAATTGGACGAATAAAAATGTATCTAAGTGTCTGGTAGTCTATGTAACCCAAACACATAGACACCCAGACACCAGACCACCTGAACGGTTACATTATTCTAATAATTATCCTGAAATCGGCAAGTATCTGAGTAAAAAGGGGAGAGGGGGGTGAAAAAGAAGGCTATTTTGACAAATTTGGGAGAGAATTAAGGAGAAGATGAAGGGAATTAGATAACGGATAGAAAAGAGATAGGATTAAGATGGGAGTGAGTCATAATTTGGGCACAATACGAGTGTGTCTAAAGTTCTTTGAAAAGTGAATATGGTCAAATTGCTGTAGTTAACATCGAACCGGGGTAAAGCCATTAGCTACAAAATAGAAGAAGGCATCAAGATTTGTTTTGATTATCTGAATGATAGACTCAAGAAGTTTATTGGCGGCGAGTTTAATTCGATGGAATCTACCCTTGCCGAGGATATTGCCAGGGATATTGATGATTTGTCTGCGGATGGTTTTAATCTCACAGTTTTTCTTATCCTCAGGCAACAAAGCCTGTCTATACCAATTCATCAGGTTGTAGGCGATAACTTTAATGAACATAAATGCCTGATTGCGAATTTTGAGATGTTGAGATGCTTCTTCTACAGCAAAACCATCTTTGAGTTCATCTATTTTGTTCTCGACATTAGCCCTATCATCATAGAAGTTCATAATCTCAGCTGGGTCACCTTCCATATTGGTGACGACAGCTTCATAACGATAGAAATCCTTATAGTCGAGGAGGAGTTGGGATGTATCTTTATCTATTTTCACTCTACGGATGACAAATCTTCTGGGTTTTTTCCAGGTTTTAAGCAGGAATTCTTTACTGGTAATACTGGTGTATTCGTCAATTTCTTTCCAGTCTTTTTCAGGGATGGAGATGATTAATTTTCTAAGATTTTCTCTTAGAGGAGCTTTACAGACATATTCTAAATATAACTCTTCAAACTTGATGAGGTTATCTTCATCAAAGAAGCCTTTATCTAATCTAAGTTTTGTGGCTACATAATTGGGAGGTAACAGGTCGAGGCAAGTTTGAAAGAAAGGAAGGAAATCACCATTACTATGAACCTTGCCTGAGTAAAGATTAAAATGGAGCAATTCATTAGATGAACCAATAAAACAGACCTTAACTTTAAAGGAAGGTCGACCATGATAACGAGGATTATAACCAACTTCGCCACCTTCTTGATGACCATGAAGGGTGACAACTGAATCATCAAAATCCAGGGTGACATGGGTATGACCTGACCACTTTGATTTAAGGTGGTTTAACTTTTTATTGATATTGATAAGTTCCTGGATATGCGTTTGTTGAAAGGCAGAGAGAAGATTACGAAAGACCTTTTCTGATGGGAAAGATGAGATTTGTTTAAGGTCAAGATAACCAGGGTCAAATCGTAAAGTTTCTGTATGTTCAAAACGGGATAATCCCAGACAGCAACAATCAATCAGATGTTCTAATGTTTGAGGTGCAGAATAAAGGCTGTTAATGGGTTTAGAAAGGGTGAAGTTGTTTTTAATGATACCTGTTAGATCAATAGCTTGTTTAAAGGTTTCTATAGTATGGAAGTTACCAAACTGGGTGACGGTATCATTACCGAATTCAACCTGGAGATTAACAGGTCTGATTTTGCGAACCAATTTTCGTTTTCTTTTCTCCAGAGCGATAATTTCTGGTCGTCGTTCTTTACGAGGACGGGTATCTATTTGAGGGGTTAAAGAAGTAATCGTAATTGGTCTCCTTTTTATGTTAACTTTAGTAATATGAATTACTTACATAAAGTATAGCATAGGAGGAGACCAATGTCAAGTATTTTTGTTAAAAAATTTGCAGATTTTTTAATGAGTTAAGTATTTATATATCAAGTGGTTAAAGGTATAGAGAAAAGGTCACTTGCCGATTTAAGGATTATAGCACCTATTAATCGAAATTTGACATAGAATTCTCTAATCCTCTAATTCGCTAATCTCTAATTCACTATACTATGTAAAGTTTTGACTAATAACTGCTATAGTATTCATTCGTAAAATTCGTTTAATTCGTGGTAACTTTTTCTTGACATTCTTAATGGTAAATAGTATATTAAAGAGTATCTAAAAGCCTGAGGTAGAGTTATGAATAACGGGTTAAAAGAGAGTGAGATAGAGAAAATTATCGAAGCCTTAAAGAGATTTCCTCAGATTGAACAAGCGATTATATTTGGTTCACGCGCCAAAGGAAGCCATAAAAAAGGCTCTGATATTGATTTGGCGATAAAAGGCAAGGACATTACCGAAGAAACTCGCAATCATCTATAGTTTTATGCTTAACGAAGAAACCCCCTTACCATATTTTTTTGATGTGGTTCATTACGAAAGCATAAATAACCCTGATTTGATTGAACATATCAACCGTATGGGAAAAATTATTTATAAAGGGGCAGAGTAACTATTCAGCCACTGATTAACACGGATTAGCAGGGATAAATACAGAGGTCAGAAGATAGAAGGCAGAGGACAGATGAGAAAGGGGGAAACGGAGAAAGGGAGAAATCGGTCTAATCTCCGGTAAAATCTTGCGGATATTTTCAGGGGAAGTTTCACGCCAAGCACGCAAAGAACGCAAAAGGAAATAAGGCAAAAAATTACCTTTGCGTCCTTTGCGTGAAAAAATTAAAAATCTGTAAAATCTGCGAAATCTGCGGATATTTTGAGGTAAAAAGATGAAAGATAATAATCAAGAATATCAAACCGTAATCTTAGCCGCACTTTTGCATGATATTGGGAAGTTTATTCAACGGCAGAGTAATATTATCGCAATTAGTCAGAGTCATACTAAATTTTCTAAAGATTTCTTTTCTGAAGAAGAAGATTTTCATGCACTTTGGCTAAGGGATGATATTGATTTAGAATTGATAGAAAAGATAGTTTGGAATCACCATAATGCTATAATTGAAGAAACAAGAAGGAAAGGAGATTTTAAAAATAAACGAGAGGAAGCCCTCTGTCAATTGGTTAGTGACGCAGATACTTTCTCTGCGGGCGAAAGACATAGTGAAACTTTAAAAGATAAACAAGAAAGTGAAGAAAAAAGAGTGTATTTTACTAAGAGACCATTAGACCCTATCTTTAGCCAGGTAGAACTGTTCTGCAACCCTTCATCAAGCGTATCTCCCTATAAAATTGGAAAATTAGAGCCAAAAGGTGCTTTTCCTGATGGACCAAAACAGATACAAGAGGGTGAGATATTAGAGCACTACAAGAATCACTTTATCCCTGAGTTAAAGGAGATAACTGCTGATAACTTTGATGGATTCTATAATTCATTACTCTCTCTTTTAGAAAAGTATACCTGGTGTCTTCCCAGTGATACTACAAAAGATATAGCCGATATATCTCTTTACGACCATCTTAAAACTACCAGTGCTATTGCTGCCTGCCTTTACCGATTTCATGAGCAAGATATTGAAAGCTACCTTGACTCTTCCAAAGCTCAATACAAGTTTAGATTGATTGGTGGAGACTTATCAGGAATTCAAGATTATATCTTTAAGATTACTGAGAAGGGCAGAGGAGGGGTAGCGAAAAGACTCAGAAGCCGCTCATTCTATTTATCCGTCTTGTTAGAGGTTACTATTCAAAAAATCCTTCATCATTTAAAACTTCCTTACAGTTGTAATCTAATTTCAGCGGGGGGGCGTTTTGTCCTCCTTGCTCCAGAAAATATCAGTGATAAGATGATGAAAGACCTCCAGAAAGAAATTTCAACCTGGTTATTTGAAAAGTTCTTTGGCCAAATAACGATTAATCTAAATTGGGAAGTAATAATTACAGGTTATAGTCTCAAAATAGGAAAATTCCATCGCTATCTGAATAGAGTTTATGAGAATTTAGAGCTAAAGAAACAACGAAAGAATTCAGAGATTTTGTTTGATGGGAAATGGCTTGAGAGAAAGTTTGTAAGAGAAAGCCAATATGAACGTTACAGCCAGAAGGAAGGAGGAGCAAAAGATTGCCAGATTTGCCATTGCTTTCCTGCAAGCAAAAAAGATAATGATGGACCAGAGATATGTTCTCAGTGTGCCCTGGACAAGAAGATTGGAGAGATGCTCCCTAAAACAGAGTATATAGCTTTGGGGAAGGCAAGGCCTGATGAATTTCAAAGAAATGAAGCCGACCTAATCTTCTTTAATAACGGAAAAGAAGGGGAGGAAGTCTATTTCTTGAAATTAATCAAACAACACTGTACTCAATTGCCACAAGTAAATGACCATTATTATCTTCTTTACCGTCTTTATGATGTTCTGGAAAAGAAGATAGAACCTACTGACCTTGGAATTATGAATAAATTCTTTGCTAACTATGTGCCTCTTTACAAAGACTTGGATGAGGAAGAAAAAGAACTTATCGATGAGGATCAGGAAACAAAGCCTGGCAGCATTCTTACCTTTGGAACCTTAGCCAATCTATCTCAACGGAAGAATCGGGATGGAGATTGGCAAGGAGAAAGACGAATAGGTCTTTTGAAGGCAGATGTAGATCGTTTAGGAGTAATCTTTAATCTTGGTTTAGGAAAAGATGTTACAGTCTCAAGATATTTAACGATGAGCAGGATGATTGACCTCTTTTTTGCCGGCTGGGTTGAAAGAACCATCTCTACAGAATTTAGGGAACTCTACACTGTATTTTCTGGTGGGGACGACCTCTTTCTGGTAGGTCCCTGGGAGGAAATAATTAAGTTTTCTCAAAGATTATACAAAGAATTCCGCTCTTTTACCTGCCAGAATGACAATATTACCCTTTCTGCAGGCATTGCTGTTCTTAAACCTAAACTGCCAATTGCCAGAGGCGCCATATTGGTAAATGAATTGCTTAAGGACGCTAAGGCAAGCAACGGAAGGTTTTTAATTGGTGAGGTATCTGAAGATGAAGGAAGAGACCAACTCACACTTTTTGGAACTACTCTGAAGTGGAATGAAATGGAAGAGACCCTTCCTTTTAAGGACTTGCTCATTGATGAATTGAAGAGAAAAGATTCCCCATTTAAGGTAGCATTTCTTCACCGTCTATTAAAATATCACCGGATGTATCTGAATGTTCAGAAGGGGGTGGTTGAAGATTTACTTTATCGCTCTCATCTGGCTTATGATATAGGAAGGAATATCAAGAGAAAAGAAAAAGATAGCAAGAAAGTTCAAGAGGAATTGATGAAATGGTTAGAACCCCTTTATTCAAATGATGATGGGGTTAAGAACAAATTGATGAAGAATATGAAAGTCCCTGTATTCTGGGCAATTTATAAAAATAGGAGGTAATTAGAATGGAGACAAATTATGATAGCTTTTTTTATGAAGAAAAGAGCGGTCAAGCGGTCATTCGTGAGGAACTATTGACCAATAGGGCTCAAGATTGGGCTAAGAGCTTTTTAAAAGCTCGTCCACCACTTCACTCTGCCCAACTGAGGAGGTTTTATCATGATGTTAAGTCATTAGAGGCAAAGGTTACTACAGAGGATGAGTTTACCAAATATAGACCTTTGGTCAAGATGCTAAAATCAAAGGTAGCCTATGCCTGCCCGAAAACTTATAGTGGACGAAAAGTACCCTGGGAATTCAGAGAGTTTATTGAAAAATGTGTTGACGAAATCAATTCACTCCAGGATTTTAAATCTTTTACCCTGGTATTTGAGGCAGTAGTAGGATATTTCTTTGGTGAAGGAGGTAGGTAAGATGTCAGAAGAAATTAAATTGCAACTTAAAGGATGCAAGGTGATAAATGGAACTATCACCTGCAAAACCGGGCTTCACATTGGGGGAACAGCCGAGACTATTGAGATTGGAGGTATGGACAACCCTATTATTAAACACCCAATTACTCAATTGCCTTACATCCCTGGTTCTTCTATCAAAGGTAAGATGCGAAGTCTATTAGAATGGAAGTTAGATAACTTCCAACGCAATGGAGATGTGCATCAATATGATGACCGTAAATGTTTAAGAGAAAAATGTCCTATCTGCCGTATCTTTGGCACATCCTCTGATAAGGCACAAATTGGCCCCAGTCGGCTCATTGTTCGTGATGCCTTTCTTACAGAAAATTCACAGAAAAAACTTGAGGAGTTGAAAAAGCAGAAAGGATTGATGTATGCTGAAGAAAAGACAGAGAATACCATAAATCGCCTCAGTGCCAGAGCCAATCCCAGAACACAGGAAAGGGTGCCGGCTGATATTGTCTTTGAGTTTGAGATGATTTATCGGCTGTTTGAACTCAATAATGATAGAGGCAAAGTTGATGAAGAGCTCTTTAGGTATGTAGAAGAAGGGATAAGGTTAATACAAACAGATGCCCTTGGAGGCTCTGGAAGTCGGGGCTATGGTAAGGTTGAATTTGAATATGAGGTTAAAGATTGCCCCCTTGAAACTAAGTCTGAAGAGGTAAAAGCAAATGACAAACTACAAAACTTACAAAGTGACCCTAAAGATTAAATCTTCAGTTATTACCCCTTTTCAGGCTGATACCATCTTTGGCACTTTATGCTGGGGAATTAGATTCCTTGAGAAAGAAGAAGAACTGAAGAAATTCATTGATGCCTCTTTAGGAGAATATCCGCCCCTTATCATTTCTGATGGTTTCCCTGAAGGCTATCTGATAAAACCTGTTTTAGAACCATTAAAATCTAAAGAGTCTGAAGAATTAGCCAGAGATTGTTACGGTAAGGAAAAAAGAGGACTGATAAAAGGGATAATGAAATTAAAAGAGCTAAATAGAATAGACTTTATCTCCAAAGATTATCTCTTAAACCACATTGACCCTTTATCTTGCATCCAGATGGGAAGGGATTTTTTAACCGGTGGATTCAAAGAGCCTGAAATTGAAAGCCAGACAAATCTGCATAATACCTTTAACCGACTTATAGCAAGGGTAAGAGAAGGTGGACTATTTTCTGAAACAGAAACCTATTATTCTTTAGCATCCAGAATTAATTTTTATATCAAATTGAATGAAACCGTGTTTCCATTAAGTCGGCTTGAAAATCTACTAAAAGGATATTTAGAAATCAGTGGTTACGGAGCAGATAAATCAGTTGGCAAAGGACAGATAGAATTTATGGCGATTGAAGATTCAGATTTATCTTGTGCCAAACAACCTAATGCTTTCATTTCTTTATCATCCTTTGTTCCTGATTCTGATGACCCAGCAAATGGCTTTTACATCCCTTTAATCAAATATGGAAAGTTAGGTGAGCATTATGCCAGCTCTAAGATTAATAAACTTGATCGGAATAATCGAATAATTGGATTGCATCCATTTAAGAAACCACTCTATATGTTTAAAGCAGGTTCTGTATTTTTTCTGGATGGAAAGCCATTGAAAGAGTATTATGGACAGATAATTAAAAATGTCCATTGGGATACTGAAATTATCCATTATGGCTTGGCTTTTCCATTAGGAGTGAAAATTGAAGAAACCATGGAAGGTGAAGTATGCTAACTTATAAATTTCAGGTTGAAATTCTTACCCCAATTCATATTGGCAGTAAAGATGAGATTGAGTCTTATGAGTATGTAATCAAAAATGGCAAATTGTTCAAAATCAATCTGGCTGATTTTCTCTATCAATTATCACCTGCTGAGCAAGAAGAGTTTGATAAATTCCTTTCAAGTAACATTGTCCAATTAAGGCAGTTTATCAGAAATAGAGCAGGCTTTGATAAGTTTGCTGAATTTAGTATTGATGTTTCAAAAACAGTTGCATCTATCTATGAAACTAAATTGCAAGATGTTCATAACCAGCTTATTGTTGCCCCTTTTATCAGGGAGCTTTCACATCCATTCATTCCTGGCAGTTCTCTTAAAGGGGCAATTAGAACAGCGGTTATCTTTGAACTCTTTCAAGGCAAAGTTGATGAAAAAATGAAGCCAGATATTTTTGAAGCTGAAGTATTAAAGAGTGAGCGAGGATTCTTTGATGAAAAAGCACAACGATTTGTTACCCGAGGTCTGGATGGAGGGAAAGACCCTTTTCGGGCAATCAAGATTACTGATGCCAGATTGCCAGAAAATAGTACTTATGTTGAAAGAGTAGAAACCTTCTCTAAAAAAACAGCAAAACCTCTTGACATTCAGCTTTTTAAAGAAGTTACCTATTCCTCTCTTCAAAATAAACCTATAATCTTCCTTGCTGAATTCCGTTTTGATGACCAGCTTATTAATCGGAACAAAGAGATTAAATTAAAATCTATTGATAATGATTTTATCATCAAGGCTTGTAACAACTTTACTCGCCAGATTATCAAGCACGAATTAGAATATTTTAAAGACCCCCCGACTAATAAGATTTACTCTCATTTACAAGAAGAATCCCGTAATCTCAATAAAGATACCTTTTTACTCAGGATTGGCTGGGGAAGTGGTTTTTCCTCAATGACTGTAAATCTAAAACAGGAAAGACCAAAGTCTATTCAAACCAGAAAGTTGATAGATGGATACTTACCCCTTGGTTGGATAAAGGTTACAGTAAAAGAATAAGGTTGATTATATCTTTGCTCTTTGAAAAGTGAATAAGACCTGATGAATAAGGGATTGTGACCTCGCAATGACGATTTCTCAATAAGGCAAAATTTACGTGCGAATCTAAGACCTGATGAATAAGGGATTGCGACGGTGAATTTCACCCAGCCGTCCTTCGCAGGGTTGGGATAAATAAAAGTGCGAATAATAGACCTAATGAATAAGGGATTGCGACCGCCCGCTGATGGCGGAGTTGAAAGTGAAAGTTAAAAGTGAAAGTAAGGCCTCTAAACAATGTAGGATGGGTTCGTAACCCACCCTACTCCCTTGTTAGATAAGATGGGAAAAAGGATAAGGAAACTAATAAAAGAAGAGGAAGATAGCGTGCGAATATATGAGATGTGTGCTAACTGTGAGAAGAAGATTAAAATAATTGGGCTGGGAAGGGTAACAGAAGATAAGGAAGTCTATATTGTCTAACAAGTTAAGTAGAGTTTGAAAAAATGTCTAAAAATAGGGTAGGTTAGTATTAGTGTTGTAACTTATTGATAGACAGAGAGAAAGGAATATTTTTAGCCGTCAAAAGGAGGTGAAACTAATGCGTATTAAAGAAGGAATTAGGGAGGTTAGTATTTTTAACCTTGCCGAGCCACTATGTGCAAGGGGTTTTGCCCCCTGCTGTGCGAATAATAGACCTGATGAATAAGGGATTGCGACGGCCCGCCTGATGGCGGAGTTGAAAGTCGAAAGTTGAAAGTGAAAGGGAGGAAAGAGAAAGTCAAAAGTTGAAAGTGAAAGGGAGAAAGTGAAAGTCGAAAGTTGAAAGTGAAAGGGAGGAAAGGAAAGAACGAATGAAAGATTTTAGAGAGCTTAAAGTATGGCAAATGGGAATGACATTGTTTGAGATGGTTGTAAAGGATGTAGAATTATTTCCAAAAACTGAGGCAGGAAGAATTATTGCCAATCAAATCCTAAGGAGTGTTTCATCTATAACTGCCAATATTGCTGAAGGATATGGGAGAAGAAAAGGCAAAGAGTTTGAACACTATCTTTACATTGCCAGAGGCTCAACAAATGAAACAATTGACTGGTATGAGAAAATAAAAAGATTAGGTTATATTGATAGCGTGAGCTTTGAAAAAAGAGAACAAATGTGTCAAGAAATACGAGCCATGTTGAGTAAAATGATAGACACATTAGATAGATAATCCTTTTTCACTTTCTACTTTCAACTTTCACTCCAGCGAAGCTGGGCTGACCTGATGAATAAGGGATTGCGACGTTTGAGTGCTCGTCCCCCATCTAATTACGAATGTAGCCGTGCAAATAATAGACCTGATGAATAAGGGATTGCGACGGCCCGCCGATGGCGGAGTTGAAAGTGAAAGTTGAAAGTGAAAGGGAGGAAAGACGAAGAAAGCGGGACTCGGGACTCGGGGAAAAAGAAGGAATGTAGTCTTTAGGCTGAAGGAAGGAATGTAGTGAGGGTCTTTAGACCCGTCTTTAGTCTTTTACAGGAGATAAAAAATTGTGTCAGCACCAAGATTAGAAAATTTTGATTATATTGGTTATGCTGCTTATTCAATCACAATATGTTGTAATTTTAAACATAACTATTTTGAATCAGATAAAACAGTCCATGAATGTATAAATATATTAAAAGAGATTGCAGAAAAATATCAATTCAAGATTTATTTATATACATTTATGCCCGACCATTTGCACTTATGTGTTATTGGTGATTCTGAAAATGCAAATTTACAAAAGATGATTAAGATATTTAAACAGAAATGTGGATTCTGGTTTAAAAAAGAATATAATAAACAGTTGTTTCAACAAGGATACTATGACCATATTATTAGGAAAGAAGAAGGGATTGAAAATGTAATGAAATATATTGCCAATAATCCAGTAAGAAAAGAACTATGTAAAAATTTTGAAGATTATAGATTTACAGGTTCATTTGAGTTTGATGTAAATAAAATATTTATGTAGTGAGCATCTTTAGATGCGTTTTCAGTTATTTATGTAGTGAGATGCGTTTTCAGTTTAGATGCGTTTCTAAAACGGGTCTAAAGACCCTCACTACATTTTAAAAAGAGCCTCACTACATTTTAATAGGTTAGGTTAGTATTTTTAGCCTTGCCAAACCGCTATGTGCAAGGGGTTTTGCCCCCTGCTGTGCGAATAATAGACCTGATGAATAAGGGATTGCGACGCCGCAGCATGGTCATAGACATCAAGATAACCTTCAGGGTGCGAATAATAGACCTGATGAATAAGGGATTGCGACAAGGAAAGCGGGACTCGGGACCCGGGACTCGGGGTTCGGGAGGAAAGGAAGGGAAATTGAATCGTTTGATTCAAAGTCTCAAAAAACATTAATTTCTCTTCCCGTGCCCCGTGTCCCGAACTTAACGACTTGATGAATAAGGGATTGGTTTTTTAGAGGGCAGAGGCAAGGAGCAATCTGACCTATTACCGAATTAGGTAATCCCTCAGTTATTGATGGAAGAAAGGCATAAAGATTAAATTTCTCGCAAAGGCGCAAAGAACGCAAAGTAGTCAGAAATTCCAAATTTCGTAACCGTTCAGGGATATAGCCACAGAGTCACAGAGAACACAGAGGGAATATATAACCACGAATGAACACGAATAATAAAAAGATTTGTAGTGCGAGGCTTTAGCCTCGCTTCTGGCAAGCAGGAAA